>JAYEGI010000140.1:0-13155 GCA_034659035.1 Methanobacteriota archaeon | reverse complement strand
AAAGGTGACAACAAATTAACGAACAGGCAGTATGATCAATATGGACTCTGCACCGAGCCCATACGCGAGGAATGGGTGATTGGTGTTGCGCGTTACCGCATACCTTATGCCGGATATGTGCGTCTTGAAGTATCAAAGGCGATCAAGTGGCTCGCTGACAAGTTCCGGTAATAGAACGGGCGCACATAGCGTTAACTGGTTAACAGGTGGCTTGACCGCATGAACAACGTAACCCCGGACCGGGCACGGATTTTGCGCTACTGTAAGTGGGCGGCAGTGGTCGCTCTACTGTTCATAGTCATATCATTTCACCTGCTCGGTATCTCGGCGCGGACGATTGGATCAGAGAGTATGGGACCGAACATGCATTCTGGTGATCTCGTCTTCATCCGGAACGTGCCAAGCACCGGTATCGTCACACACGAAGATGGTGCGATCAGCGGCTACAAAACGTTTGGAGACTATGGTAACGTGATCCTATACCGGAAGTATGGTCGCACCGATATAACGCCGATGATTCACCGCGCAATGTACTATGTGGAATCAGGCGAGCCGATGTGGGATGGCGGTCCGATTGCACCACATGCCGGATATATCACAAAAGGTGACAACAAAATAACGAACAGGCAGTATGATCAATATGGACTCTGCACCGAGCCTATACGCGAGGAGTGGATAGATGGCGTTGCATGTTTCCGCGTGCCGTACATAGGGTATGCGACAATCACACTCTCAAAAATACTCAGGTAATGCGGGGGGTGGGATTCGAACCCACGGACTCCTGCGAGACTAGGCCCTCAACCTAGCGCCTTTGACCTGGCTGGGCAACCCCCGCACATATAGGTCATGCATCGATGATGCCGAGGTACTTATCCAGTGCCGTTGCCCTCTCTTTGATGTTATCAGCAGACCTTATAATCAGTTCGGTGATTGGCATCGAACCATCGCTCTCAGCCGTAAATATGACCGAGTCCGGATAGGTATCGACTTTGATCCAGTCGAGTTCGCAGACGCTCTCGCATAATCTGCAGAGTGAACACGCACGTTCATCGACCACTTCCACGGTCTCATCCGCGATCACGAGCACGCCGCGCGGACATGCATCCACACACATCCCGCAGGCATCGCACTCCTCTAATACAGTAATATGCGGCATGTTCTTGTATCCGCACGCAATCCCTGCCTGCCATTTTGCATGGTCGTGCCCTGTGCCGAGCCGTGCAACTGCTTCGAGCGAGATCCTCTGTCCTTCTGCCAGTTTAACGATCGGCACTGCGTCTGCCGGCATGACCGATGGGTCGGCAGAGACCAGTTCTGTAGAATATGCTACCTTTGGACCCTCTACAGACAGCGTAAGCGAAACCTGGCACTGTGGACATCCCTCTCCGCCGCATCCGCAGTCAGAGGGAAGCACATAAGAATCAAGGTCAGTTTTGAGCGGAATCAATCCAAGACGAAGTACGAGTTGTTCATCGAAGAGCACCGACGTGTTGTCATAGATGTTCACATAATCGATCGCAAGCGTCGGGATCTCTGCGAGCATGCCGCGCCTCAGACTGTTTGCAAACGCATGAGTCACACCGGAAAGCATAAACTTTGCTTTGCGGTCATCCAGTTCAACGACCTCTACATTCATTTGAGATGTCCCTGCGCCATAAGATGTGCGTTCATGTGCGCCACACTCTTATACTCGCCGCCTTTCGCCTTTCGGTACACCTTGCAGTAAACATTCGGGAGAAGCATACCATCAGCGCGCAGTTCCTTGAGACGGCTGCGTAGTGCACGGATCTTGGTGATCCATTCCTGCTTTCTGGGAGTTCTCGCGCCCTTTCGCCCTTTCCGTGAGCCGTGTCCGGTTCCATGCCCATATTTCCGTTTCTCATCCCTCTGCCGTGCGCGTGCGCGGCTGACGCCTTTCTTCGGTTTTGCCTGGATCGCGCCCGATTCGAGCAGATCCCTGATATCATTCCGCGTGGTTGCATCAGCGATACTTTCCTTCTCTGCAGGATCGAGCCAGATTCTGTTAACTCCTATTTTAAGCACATTTGCAGCAATACGCCGTTGATTCGATAAATCGTAACGATCAGCCATTTACGCCGCCTCCTCTTCTGTTTTTGCATCTTCCACCATTTCTACTTCCTCTGCCTCTACTATTTCCACAGGAAGTGGGTTTAAGACTTTTATCTCGCGGCTCTTTGCGATCTCCTCTATCACCCGCCGTTTTCTAACACCGACTGTACGTGCGATCCGTGCAGCCTGATACGATGGGTCGATTGGCTGTAGATCATCTGTATTTCGCACCAGCACCTCCTCGAAACCAGATGGATGTAGTCCCCTAACTGCCTTTGGGCTGCCGTATCCAATCTGTACGACCGCACCTTTTGCTGCGATTCTCTTTCTAAGCTTGCTCTGCAGCCCTCTCGGGCGCCGCCAGTTATCATCCAGTTTCTTCTTCTTATGTGAGTCGGTACGCTTGAATGTGGGCTTCCTGCTCTTCTGCTGTTTTCTGGTATTTAATAATCGCTTGGTTGCCGAATCCATAAATCATCACCTACGACATCATCTCTTTCCCGATCACGTATATTCCATCCTGGAATACCCTTGGATCGCGTGCTTTGATCTTAGTTGCCTGCTCAATGTTTGCCGCGGTCTGCCCGACCGACTCCTTGTTGATACCGGTAACAGTCACCTCGTCGCCACTTATATCTATATTAACCTCATCCAATATCTGTGCCACCCGATCTTTCTTCTCGCCAAGAAAGTTACCTATTATAAATTTTCCGCCATCGATTCGCAATTGAACCGGAAAATGGGAATACACCATCTTCAGCTGGTATCTATATCCATGCATGACCCCATCGATCATATTCCTGATATGGGATGCAAGTGTGCCGACCATTGCTTTCTGCTTCTTCCGTATCATCGCAGCATCGACATCCACGCTTATCATATCCTCGATCTGCTGGATCGTGATGTGTGGGTACCACAGTTCGCGGGACATCTCGCCCTTCGGACCTGATACCGTAACCATTCTTCCATCGATCGAAACAGCTACATCGTCCGGTATCGCAACCGTTTTTTTGATCTCTTTTGCCATTTTCCACCTGATACACTAATACACGTAAGCGAGGAGTTGTCCTCCGATCTTCTTCTCTCGCGCATCGTAGTGCGATAACACGCCATGAGGCGTCGTCAATACCAGAGCGCCGAAGTTTCTAGCAGGCAGGAACCGTTTCTCCCATTTCTCAAGATCGGCAAGTTTGGTAGAGAATCTCGGCTTTACGACCTTGCAGTCGTTGATCCTTCCGTGAAGACGCACCTCAAAGATGCCTGCCTTCCCATCCTCAATAAACTCATATTCGTTGATGTAGTCCCGGCTCTGCATCACAGAGAGCACATTACCGATGAGTTTTGAAGCGGGGCGTATGATGCACTCTTGCTTTCCTATTTTTTCTGCATTCCTGATGGCTGAGAGCGCATCAGCAAGTGGGTCAAGTAGTACCATTATAATCGCCTCAAGTATATTTTTCAAAACCCATGTCTTTCGCAATCTCCCTGAAACACTGGCGGCAGAGGTATATGCGGTATCTTCGAACCAGCCCCTGTTTCCTGCCACATCGTTTGCAGACGTTTGCACCCTTTCCAATTTGAATATCTTCAATCATTCCATCACCTCTATCTTGTAGCGATCCTGCATCCATGACCGCGCATCATCAGCAACCAGCCGGTGTTTGTGCGAGGTTTTGTTCTGCTGGATGCGGCGCCTGCTGACCCGGTATCCGGGTCGCTTCATACTTAAGGAGACATCCATCCCAAAAATACCGATGTTCGGATCGTAAGCCATATCCGGGAAATCGGTGTGTTCCTCGATCCCGAAAGATAGGTTGCCAGTATCATCGAACTGGGATGCATACAGTTTACGCTCAATTATAGCAAGCGCGGTATCGATGAACTTGTATGCTTTGTCCCTCCTGAGTGTGACCTTGCAACCGATCGGCTCCCCCATCTTGATCCCAAATGCGGGGATGCGGGATTTCGAGAGCGTTCTCACACACTTCTGATCGGTGATCGCTTCAAGGATATTCTCGGCATTGACGAGGCGCTCTCCGCTCTCCCCCACGCCGATATGCACGGTCACCTTATCGACCTCGATTGCGCGCATAGGTTCAGTCAACTACATCACCTCCCGGAGTCTCAATCTCAGACGTGCCTTTTCCGACCACAAATACGTAATCCTCAAGCGTCTCGAAATCATAACTGCTATGCAGGGATGTCATGTTTGGCATTGCACTTTGCGTCTTCCTTACACCCTCGATCGTCGCGAGTTCTCCTGAATGGGCGCCACCGATGACGAGAGCAAGGCTGCCCGGCTTGTAGGTGATGTGCTTTACAACCTTCCGCTCAGGAAGTGAGAGAATGACTGAATCGGAGGCGTGGTAAGAATACTCGTCAGAAACGATATTCGAACCATCGTGGAGGTTAAACTGGGTATTTCCACCCTTAACAATCGTTTTATCTGCGATCTTGCACAATTTAACCTCGGGGTCACCGATTTTTCTCAGACTGAGTCGCTGTTTTTCATCCAGAAACACCCGGTATGACAGGTCGATCTTTGGTATGGTTATAACGTCGAAAACTCCTACCGGGAACTTGTAATCCCGTCTGACGACGCCATCTACCAGTATATTCCCGTCATGCAGGATCTTCTTCGCCCCCCTACTCGAATTTACAAGTTTCATTACGTCCCGTATGAGTAATAACAAAGGGATGCTTTTTAACCCAGAATGTGGACCCGGTGAAGCTTTAACAGCCCATTTATGAGTCTTCCTCGGCATATTCCAGGTTTTCGGCATTGAAAGTCTTTTCTGATGTCTGCTCACTCAATCACCCATGCTAAGTAGTTGTTCTCTAATTTCATCATCAAGATCCAGTTTGGTTATCATCACATTCGACGGATATACCGGTCTTGGAACTTCTTCCCCATCCGCCCTGAATAACGTTGCACCATCGATCGCGAGTGTACCCTTCTTCAGATTGACCTGCTCGACTTTGCCTTCTGTGCCAGCATACTCGCCGCGCATAATTTTTACAGTATCTCCGGACCGGACCCCAAACGTTCTTCGTCCGTACTTCTCTCGCAGCGATTCGCTCAAGTGTGCACCCATGAACTTCTGTTTATTATGCAGAGGCGCTTGATACTGCGCTTTTCTCTGCTTTCTTGGTTGTTTTGATATCATGATCATTACACTTTGTCGTTGTGGTATATCTATGTTTCCGATCGCATTTCTCATGGTTATCGCCTCCACTATTATATCTTTTGTTTTCGCAGACTTTAGGATGCCGTCTGTATTATGGCTCGGTTTTTTCTGCGAATAGTAAAGGATACACTATATCGCTCGTACAGCACGGGATCCAGACCGCGAGGAATAAAAATAGCAGGATGCCAATAATCCGGACCCAGTCCACAGTTGCGCCAAGTGCCATGATAATATGGAACAGCGATGCCCATGTACTTACCAGGACGTGTCCAGCGTGTGGGAACTCGGTCGCGCCCTTCCAGTATCTGTAACCGATCGCGATGCCGATCAGGGCTGCAAGGTTTGTCAGCAGCGGTTTCTCGATGACACCGATGTGGAGTCCTCTATTCGGTAGATCAATCAGAACTTCGCCTATGTAGGGGAGGATCGAGTCGCTCAGCGTTGCTATGCCGATCGAACCGGTATATCCGATCAGTAGTGCGAGCCACAGCTTCTTCTTCCCGTATCGCACATATAAAGCTGTGGTTACAGATGCACTCAATAGGACATGTGCCGGATGCAGGACATAAAAAACGTTCTCCGAGATCGAGGCAACTTGCGGTAGGAAGCCGCCATAGGTGGTCGCAAGCATTATGGTGATACCTGTGAGCGCCCCAAGAAACGTGAAAGGGGCGTGCTCTTTGAGTTCGTCTGCTATCTGTCTGATCATCTCTACCATCATTCAATCATAATGATACTACTATCATTTAAATATTTGGAGTCTTTCGCATAAGGCGGCTGTTTCAGTCCCTTTTGCTTCCCCATTCACGATTTGCCGGCAGGATCGATGGTTATTATAGTATTCGAAATTGTTTATACCTTTCTGACACCGTTCAAACATAGTTTTATGAGGCGATAAGCGAACCAGAGTCCACAATATGACATCCACACGGTTAGATCTCATAGAGGAATCCGCAACGCTCGCGATAGCAAAACTTGCATCTGAACTTAAGGGAAGAGGAAATGACGTGATAACCTTGAGTCTTGGAGAGCCGGACTTTGACACACCCGAATACATCTGCAAATCCGCTTTCCAGTCGATCCACCGCGGTGAGACCCATTACACGCCGGTTGCCGGCATCCCCGAACTTAGGAATGCGATAGCGGAGAAACTCCGCACCGAGAACAACCTCGATGCCGCGTCCGATCAGATCCTTGTGACCCCTGGCGCAAAGCAGGCGGTCTTCCAGTCGGTGCAGGCGGTTCTTGACGAGGGGGACGAGGCGATACTGCTCGATCCGGCGTGGGTCAGTTACGATGCGTGCATCAGGTACGCGGGCGCCCACACTGTATGGGCCCCAACAAATAAGGATTTCATGCCGCCTGACATCGGGGATTACGTCACAGTTAAAACAAAGCTTATCATCATAAATAGCCCGGGAAACCCAAGTGGCTCCGTATTCGGGAAAAAACACCTCGAGGAGATCGCAGATATCTCAATCGATAACGACATCACGGTACTCTCCGATGAAATCTACGAAAAGATCACCTACGGCAAGAAACACTACAGCATCGGGTCTTTTGACGGGATGCATGACCGCGTGATCACGATAAACGGCTTCTCGAAATCGTACGCGATGACTGGCTGGCGTCTCGGATATATGGCAGCACCTCCGGACATCGTCAGAGCTGCGCTAAAACTACAGTCGCATTCGGTGAGCCATGCCGCATCATTTGTCCAGCACGCAGGCGTTACCGCGCTGCGGTCGGATCATGGATCGGTCGATTCGATGGTAGCCGAGTTCAAAGCGCGGCGGGATATCCTGGTCGATGGGTTAAAATCGCTCGGGTTTAACTGCACAAATCCGGACGGCGCGTTCTACCTCTTCCTAAATGTTATGGACTATGGGGGTGGGGACTCTGTCGCAGAACGCTTGCTTAAGGAAGCGTATGTTGCAGTAACGCCCGGATCTGCATTCGGTCCTGGAAGTTCGGGATTCATCCGGATATCGTACGCGGCGTCGAGAGAGCGGATATATGACGCACTTACACGGATACGGGATACAATTATTAGTTAAAACGGGTTCTCGAGATTATTTTGATAGGAATTACATCATCGCAGTGGTGCGCCATGCGCGGGGGTATGTAAACTCTCCTGCTGTCGATTATACAGTTTGCTCCAGCGCCAGAGTAATCAAACTACGGACTCCTTTTCAGAATCTTTTTATTATTTTCTGGGAACGTCGGATTGTCTTACGCAACCACAACTGCCATAACAGGGAATTATCGATATGAAAAGTAATTTACACCGATAATCTGTGTCCATATGTGTTAATCTGTGGCTGATACTGTTTTAGCCACAGATTCACATCGATTTCACTGATTACCTGACTTTCGGCGAATTGAAATAGCCTGTCCTTTTATCGTCACAGAACACACGTGGAATTACCAATGATAACGACGCGATTAAAGAATGGACATTTAAAAAGGGTGGGACGTGTCGTACCCGCATGACACTTTTTGGGCTATGATTTACGTTTCACCGAAAATCAAGTGATTACACCAATCCAATCATATTTGTATTTTCCGGGTTGACATCATGTTTTCAACCGACCAGAACAAATCAAAAAGTCTCCCTTTTCAGACTAAAAACGTAACCCCACCCCCCCTCAGACGGGATAGAAACGAGGAGGAATCCGTCATCCCAGTTTCGCTATCAAAGGTGAAAGGAGGCGTTTTCCACCTTTGTCCGCACAGCACAATACGTGCTGAGTATAAGTAATTATCAATCATTAATAAACTTTTTGGTTATCGTGTTACTTTCCAGATTGTGTCACCAACATAATGCAGTGCTTTGATCGCTTTCCCGGAGTCGCCGATCATCTCGTCTCCGGAAATGAGCGCACGCCCGATCGCAAGTGCTTTTCTGTGTGCTTCCTCGATTATGATCACGAGATCTCCTGCTTTGATATCGGGATCCGCCTGCACGATTCCCGGGCGCATCACATCAGCACCGTTCACCACGAACCTGGTGGCGCCAGTATCCACCACAACGATGCGCGCATCTGGCTTCACCTCAAGCGCACCCCGCACAGTAAGAAACGGCTCGCCATCTGGCATGAAGATCATCGGCACATCTTCGACCAGTATAATGTCACAAACATCGGTTGTAACCAGTTCAAACCGTTTCCCTTTGAATACCTCCCCGATATCAGACGGACCAAATGCCTTTCCGAGTTCTTTTATGATCTTTTTCGCATCACTGCTTCTCAGGTAATGCCTCGATCTGGTATGGATTCCCATGATCTTAATTATGCGATGCAACTTAAATAAATTGGCGCAGAGATTAGACTCTATGTTAACGTTTGTCGGTCTCGGGCTATACGATGAAGAGGATATCACCTTAAAAGGCGTCAGAGCGATAAAAGATTCCGATATGGTCTTTGCCGAGTTTTACACCTCGAAGATGCTGGGAACGACCATAGAACACATGGAATCGCGATACCAGACAAAGATCACGACGCTTTCACGAGATGAGATCGAGACGGATCCGGTGTGGCTGCATTATGCAATCGATCGGGATGTGGTACTGCTATCAGGGGGGGATCCGATGGTCTCGACGACACACATCGATCTACGCCTGCGCGCATCAGATCTCGGTATTGCGACGGCGATCGTTCACGGACCCTCGATTGCGTCTGCGGCAGCAGGTCTGGCTGGCTTGCAGAACTACCGGTTCGGAAAGTCTGCAACTATCCCGTTCCCGTACACGGTCCGGTCAAAGACGATCGTTTCAGAGACTCCCTACAACACAGTTCTCTTAAACCGCGATAACGACCTTCATACGACGCTTTTTCTCGATATCGATTCCAAGAAAGGTTTTATGACGATCTCAGAGGCGGCTAAATTGTTGATGCAGGTTGATGAGCGCGGGCTGCTCGACCGCAATCTCGGCATCGGGATCGCACGTGCAGGATCGCCTGATGTCGTGGTAATGTGCGACTACCTGCGCGACCTCGCCAGGGCTAATTTTGGCGCGCCTATGCACATATTGATTATTCCGGCAGGTCTGCACCAGATGGAGGCGGAGGCACTTGTCCGGTTTGCAGGCGCACCAGAGGAGATAATCGAGCGATAGGTTTACAAACGTATGCAGAAATTACACTAAAACGGAATGAAAATAAACGGAACAGGATGAAAAGGAGGTAAAGAAGATTGACTGATATAAAAGAGAAAGTTAAACCGGTAATCGAGAAGATCAGACCGATGCTGCAGGCAGACGGTGGCGATATCGAACTGGTCGATGTCGAGGACGATGGCACAGTGAAGGTGCGGCTTGTTGGCGCATGTGCTGGCTGCGCCATGTCGCAGTACACGCTAAAACTCGGTGTCGAGCGGATTATCATGAAGGAAGTTCCCGAAGCTAAGGTTGTGGAGGCAGTATGACTTCCGAAGAGTACCGTGTAGCAAAGATCGACGGCAGGGATGTGCCATGGGATCCGTCTCAACTAAGGCAGATCCAGGAACATCCCTGTTTCAGCGCGGGTGCATGCCACGCGTTCGGGCGGATGCATCTCGCGGTCGCGCCGAAGTGTAACATCCAGTGTAACTACTGTATACGGGAGTTTGACTGCGTAAACGAGAGCAGACCAGGTGTTACAAGTCAGGTCTTATCTCCGGAAGAGGCGGTCGAGCGTGTCAGGAACGTGATCAAAGACTTCCCGTACATCAAGGTGATCGGTATTGCAGGTCCCGGAGAGCCGCTTTTTAATGAGGAAACGTTCGAAACGCTCAGGCTCCTGAAAGAAGACTTTCCGCATCTGATCAAATGTTTCAGCACCAACGGACTTCTGCTGCCAGAGAAAGTGGAACTTCTGAAGGATCTTGGAGTCTCGAACGTCACGGTGACCCTGAGTGCGGTCGATCCTGAGATCGGCGAGAAGATATACTCGTTTGTAAATTATCATGGAAAGAAGTATACCGGTAGAGAAGGCGCAGAGATCATCCTCAAGAATCAATTGGAAGGGCTTGCGATGTCCGTTGAACTGGGTCTGATCACGAAGGTGAATACGGTCCTCATACCGACGATCAATGATCATCACATCATCGATGTCGCAAAGAAGATCCGGGAACTTGGAGTTTACCTGCAGAACATCATGCCACTGATCCCACAGTACAAGTTTGCAGACATCACGCCGCCAACGCTCTCAGAGAAGCGTGCCATGCAAGATGAATGCAGCAAGATCACCAAGCAGATGCGGCACTGCAGACAGTGTCGGGCTGACGCGATCGGGCGCCTGGGCGAGGATGTGCAGGATAAGTATTACAAGTGATGTGGGAGTCTGTTTGGGGGGTTGTGGTTATATTGTCGAGACAGCAGACGTTTAAGTTTGCAATAAAACTCTTCTGCCGGTGTGAATCTCGATCGCGACATCAAACCGACTCTCCGGTGTTTTTGCGTTCTTGGGCAGGATGATGTACCAATCCAGGATCCCCCACCCCAACCTCTGCAAACGCCCGCGCACGCCTGAGACATGACTCGCATACCCCGCACGGCAGATCGCCTGACTCATAGCACGACCACGACAGCCCAAGCGGCGCATCGATCGCCACTCCGAGACGGACGATTCCCGCCTTATCGAGGTTTAGGAGCGGCGCATCGATTGCAGGTGGCTTAAGTGTGCCGTATTCGAGCACCCGGTTGAAACGCTCGACGAACTCGTAAGTGTTATCCGGAAACGTAGCCGCCTCTTCAGCATCAAAACCAACTGTAATAAGCTCGTAGCCGCGATCCTCGGCATACCCTGCCGCAATCGATAGAAAGAGAAGATTCCTTGCTGGAACCCAGACGCGTCTCGCTGAATCCACAGAAGCCCTGCCATCATCCAGTTCATGCTCCGCAAGCTCGGGCAGCGCAGACGCATCGGTGAGCGCACCACCAAAGTTCCGGACCCATGGCAGTTCGATCACCTCGTGTTGCACATCGAACTTGCGACAGATCTGGATTGCGTGCTCGATCTCCTTTGCTGCCGCCCGCTGCCCGTAATCGAATGTGAGCGCGAGAAGTTCCGAGCAGCGGTCGTACGCGTGCTTGAATGCAACGGCTGAGTCGAGTCCTGCTGATAGGATGATTACTGAGTTCATGAGGGACATCTGTTACTATCAGAGGGGGATCTCCTCTAAAACGTCTTTTTCAACATCCCCAAGGGTCTTTTCAATACTGTCAGTATCCACATCTTTAAAGTAATCTTCGAGTTTTCTATTAATCTCAATGTCTTCTCCTAATACTTTTCGTGAGTTTGCAACTATCGTTAAAACCTCAGATAAGAATTCTATACTTTCTTTATCAGGTGCGATTTCCCATACATCTTTTTCAAGACCTTTTTCAGTTATAACGCCTATTTCTGATAGATAATTTCTTACTTTACCAACTGATATAGGATCAAATTCATTTAATAAACTATCTTCCTCGATTCTCGGTTCACTTCTAATCTTTTCTAACATTTCAGAAGCTTCAGGAACACTTCTGCATAATGTCAACATTGTTTCAGCATTAGTTAGTTGATGATAATTAAATGGTATTCTGGTATCAATCGGTCGACTTAATGCATCTTCAAATTCCGCTGTGTGGGACCTTTGAGCCAAACCAATACTATCCACTCGTCTTATTAATCTGTTAACCATCCGCGTATTCCTATTCAACATTCTATTTAGTTCACTTTAAGATGCAAAACCCCCGAGTTGCCCTAACAGTTCCATCAATTCTTTCAACCCTTTGCGTACATATTCACCAGTTTCTAAAACAGTTGCCCAAATATCATAGGATCTCGCATTATCTACTAAGTACGCCTTGGCTAATGTAAAATCTCTCCCCCTTATTGCTCTGTTTCGGATAACGCCGATTTCAGACAATGCAGCATAATCTCGCGCAAAGTATTGAGGATTACTCGCATCCACATCAAGACTCGATGTTAACTCTGGGAAGTATTGTACTTTCCCCAATATATCTAACTGGTTGATTTGTTGATTAAATAGACGTTCATTATTCATAAATTCTTTTAGAACAAAGAGTTTACTGCTGATCGGATATGGCATCACCTCGATGACCGATTTATCAGAGCCATCCAGTTCTAATAATCCATTACTTTTAAGCTTTGGTATGGTGCTATCACGGACATTTTTTACAACATTTGGTCTTGTTGTAGTTTTTGTAGATTTGTATATCCGTTCGATGATAGTATCCACATCATTTGTAGCATGTGCCGTATCTAAAAACAACCACCCTCTCGAGATCAAGATACTGGAACTGAACTGTCCTACACTCAATCTGGTTCTGGTCGTTTGTCCTTTGAAATAATTCTCTCGAAGTCCTCTTAATATTAAATCCACAGACCGTATAATTTTATTTAATGGTTCGTCATCTATTGACATAAAGTCAGAAGGGTTTCTGTCTTTGATTAAAGGGTGTGTTCTATACGGTTGTACAATCCCTGGTAATTCACTTTTACTCATTGTTTCCACTCACTTGTTTTATCATATTCACTTTGCATTTCTTTGTAAAATCACCAGTAAGTAAAAGGTGATCGCTGGTCTCATCAATTATAATATTCTTGCTGTATTTTAACTTTTGTCTCCAATTCTCAGACCGATACACCCGATCCAGATCGGGAGCAAAATCGCATACATTAGCTATTATCTTGGCAAATAGCTCCTGCTCATTTTTGTCGGTAGTAAGTAAAACAGTATCTTGTAAAGAAGAATATAAGTTTCTCGTCAGGTTAAGTAAACTAGCATACGGATGTATATGACCGTTTTTAGGTTCATCATCCATTTCAAACCGCATCGCCGATGCCAACCCTCTTAACATAATTAAATCGTTTAATCTATCCTTGTTAACAAAATCCACTCTAAATAATGG
>JAYEGI010000139.1:0-3199 GCA_034659035.1 Methanobacteriota archaeon | reverse complement strand
CTCCTATGGATGTGAAGAAAGCGTTTCTGCTGGCGTACGAATTGAAGTGCAAGGGCATAACCATCTATCGGTATGGCAGCAAGAGCGAACAGGTGTTATCATTTGGGGGGTATGTGAGTGCTGAATCAGATTATGCGGGCGGGTGTCCTGATCGTAGTTGCCCTTACTGATGATTCAAAAAGCACGAAGATAAAAGACGCGAATCCACAAGCTACGACGAGATAAATAAGGCATATCGTAGACTTTCCATGCTTTATCATCCCGAGCGTCCACCGACCCGGATGCCGAGAAGAAGATGAAAGAGATAAACAAAGCCCATGATGTACTATCAGACCCGGATAAGCGTGCACGATGCGATAATTTTGAAAACGCCTTCAAAGACTAATAATACCGAGCGAGTGAGAGCGCTGGCAGCAAACGGGTGAAGGGGATTCAAAGATGTTTTGGGTGTCGCGCCGACACGAAACCACACGATCTCTACTATCGGATCGTTATCGCATCTTTCGAAGCATTATTATCAGTTCATCCTTTGATATCTGGTTCCATATACTTACCTTGTTCAGGATGTCGTTCAGAGTCCCTTTCGCGATCTCATCATGCTCCGGAACGGTAATTGAATGAGTTCCAGCAGTAAGTTCCTTCTTTAATTTTATGTGACTGCCCCTTTGCTTCACAACAGAATAACCCAGCCTATGCAGCACCTTTATCAACTGATTACCAGATACCACGGGCAGTTTTTGCGCCATATCACTTCAAACAGCCACTTCCACCATCGCAAGAATCGATGAAACTTCTTGCAAACCATGATCGACCTCATCCTCAAGATGCAGAGATACCGCTTCCTTTAGATTCTCTATCGCTTCATCTATTGTCCTGCCCTGTGTGAAGACGTCGATATTCAATGTTCGAGCGCAGTAATACTCACCATCAAAATAGATTTCCGCTTTTGCGATTCCGGGCATTCTTCCACGCTCCATTTAGCACATAACCCCCATATCATCTCGCGGGATACGGATGATCCGGTCGCATCACCCAATATACCGCAGGTCTTCGTCTCCCATGTTCATCGATTCCTGCATCTGCTGCATCTCCTGCAATTTCGCAACGACCTTCTCCATCTCTGCGGCGTGTTCATCGAGTGCCTGAGTGTCCACCTCGATGCCGAGCGCCTGACTGAGTACACGCAGCACCGCCTGCGAGCTCTTCGGATCGACGAGATACCCTGAGGTGATCCCCATCAGGCATGCCGCATCGATACCTCTTGCCTCACTCATCGCAAGCATAATCCCTGAAACACCGACGATCCCGCCCCACGGCTCGTTTTCCTGAAATTCGACGCCGTATCCGGACAATTCTTCGATCAGTTCAGGATTGTTGACAGCACCGACCACGCTGTCGGCATCCTCCAGTTGATAGGTAGCATAACCGCCGAGCGTGTAGATCCGGGATACGCCAAACTGTTTTGCAATATCCAGAAACGCATCGCAAAGAATGTAGTGCCCTTCGTTTGTCACGCTCTGGTAATCCCCAACCAGGATCAGCAGATCGTTCCCGTCCACTGTTTGGTACGCATACAACTCATTCCGGGATAGTCTGACCGTGCTATCCTCAAGCGCAATCACCTGCGGCGGCAGATGGGTGGAATAAATATCCATGACCCGTTCTGCGTGGAGTTCGTCGATCAGGTGCTCGGCAACCAGCTTGCCGACATGCCCGACGCCGGGCAGTCCCTCGATCAAGATCGGGGAGTTTAGTTCGACATCCTGCAAGACGTGGATAGTAACATCACTTGTAAATGTTAGTGCCTGATCGCCTTTTATTCTCGTTATGGTGGGGGTTGTCATTATTGATCAATCGGATTCTATTCTCGGTGCGAGGACGTACTTAACCTTACAGTCGCCACTTGTGGGTTCAAATTTGATGACTACCGGGAGATCGCGCCCAAGGTCGATGACAATCTCGCCTGCACTGCCAACACCCTTGCTGATATCAGTCAGATAGTCCAGTGAGTAGAGCGACCTGACCTCAGCAGGAGCGATACGGATCAGATCCGAGCCAGTCAAATCGAGTCTGACGTGATCGGTGTCGCCAGTCGCTTCCATAAAAAAGACGCCATCGTGCACGCCCATGCTCATGTGATCGCTCACCATCTCAGCTGCCTTGATCATCCGCTTAAAGACGCTACCCGAGACCGCAATCTCCGCAGGAAGATCGAGCGCAGGCACCGATGGCGCCTTTCGCATTGTGGACGGGTCGAGCAAGGATAAGGTGTACGAAAGTCCGCTCATGCTAATATCGAGTTTATGCGTATCAGGATCCAGCTCAAGTTCGACCTCCCCGCTTCTGTCCGCCATTCCAAGAATTTCAACAAATCTACTCAGGTCGATACCAATTTCGCCCTCTGTCCCCTCAAAGAGTGTGAACGCATCGTTGGATAATTCGAGTGAGACCATTGCCGCGTTTGCAGGATCGACTGCACGGGCCGACAAACCCTCCGGAGCGATCTCGAATCGTGCCTCGTCGACAACTGCGGACACCGCTTTGATCGCATCCTGCAATGTCTCTGCGCTGATGATTGCCTTAAACATGTAATTTTCCTCCGATAATATAACTGGGTATGATTGCATCTATTATTAATCCTTGCAGAAGGTGGTCCGGGTTATCGAGTGCCGGATTTTCCGCCAGGTTGGCGCCCCTCGCAAACACCAAAGATACTACGCTTGTTGCGACTCGTATCAAGAGACTTTTTAATTTGTTCTGGTCGGTTGAAAACATGGCGCCAACCCGGCAAATACGAGTATGATTATATGGGTGTAATCAGTGAAACCGGTGTTAATCTGTGGCTAAAATAGTATCAGCCACAGATTAACGCAGATGGACACAGATTATCGGTGTAAATGGCTTTTCAGATAGATGGTGCGCCATTATGGCAGTTGTGGTTGCGTAATACAATCTGACGTTATCAGAAAATAATAAAAAGATTCCGTATCAATAAGCATCAGTCACTCCGGACAGGAGTTGCAGGCAACACCAAACCATGCACAGAAATAACCACGGCACAGACGCACCGGGCAAGCACGATCTGCATATACGAATCGTCCTTAATGAGCCACTCTACGCGGGGAACATCGGATCAACTGCCCGGGTTCTCAAGAACTTCGGGTTTTGGGATCTGGTACTTGTAAATCCCTGCCCTATC
>JAYEGI010000138.1:0-3221 GCA_034659035.1 Methanobacteriota archaeon | reverse complement strand
ATATATCTGGCTACGTACTTTGCTATCCTCTTTTTGTCTGTGATTCTGGATTCTTTTGGGAGATGCACATAGAATCCCTTGGGATATTCCTGGAAAAGTCGGTTTATGAGTACCGAATATACATCTTTCTTTGGAAGTGCTTTTTTAAACTGGGTGAGCACCTGATATTGCCATGTTTTTCGAGAGAACCCCGTAAGGAATGTATGCTTGACGGATAAAGCTGTCATGTCTGTCGAACTCACCAACGGTTGCAAGTATATGAAGATGCGGATTGAAACCCATACTCCTGGAAAACGGGTGCAGCACAACGACAGCACCTGCAGTCAGTCTTCCGTTTCTGTGCTTCTCATGAGATTGTATCGTTGATTGCTGTAATCGCAGCATACATCAAGACCTTAAGGAGAACACTCTCGTCCTTGCAGGAGAGCATTTTATTGACTTCTGCGATTTCGACATCTCTGAGGTTGTCTTTCTCTGCAAGGTGGAATGCCCCCCAATTGTGATTGTTCTCGAAAATGTGCCGGACGGTGAGAGAGGTATCAGTAAGGATGCAGAGGAGAAATGTGATGAGGCATATTTCGGGTGAGGGGATATCGAGGTACAACAGTTGAATACAGGGTTAGGTTGGTGATAAATATGGTGTGGAATGGGGTGCGTGGGTTATACATGACTTTCGGGCAAATTGAATTTCCTGCCATCATAAACTTGACCACCTTTATATAGGATGAACGCATACATATATCTAATGACAGACGAAGATAGAATAGAAAATATCTTAAACATCCTCCGGAAGATCGATAAGTCAGAAGAATCTGTTAGAAATTATTTTAAGCAAAATCAGGTTCCGTTTTCTCGCGCACAATATTATACATATCGAAGAACGCTTCAGAAAAATGGCGGAGAAGGGCTGCACGATAAGAGGAAGGATGGAAATTACACAAAACTGACAGAAAGAATGAAAGATTGCATTGTATCCATAGTCAAGGAAAACAGAAGCATATCGTCTTCTCAATTGCAGAGTAAGATTGTAGACCGATTCGGTGTTAAAATTTCAGTATCCAGTCTGAATAATTTCAGGGCATCGGCATCCTTAACAAGATTACCAGCCTCCAGAGAGCAGTACAAACGTCAAAAATCTGGTGGAGGTGAGATCCTCACGTCTTTAGCCTTCTTCACCCACATCAGCGAGTTATTCACCAGAACAATCCTCGATCAGGTGAATGATGTCTGCCAATCAACAGTATTCGAGCAGAATAAAAATGTCGAAAATGACCATTCAGACACTCGCCTGCATGGAAAGTTCACAAGGGAGTACAACCAATTAAAACACGTACGAGAAAACCGTTTCAGATCAATCGATGATAAAATCAAGGACAAAGATTTTTCATCCATGAAAATATTCAAAACGTCTGAAAAAGCAATTTCCCGATACAATCTGGCTCTGCTGTGCCTGCCTCTGGTCACATCGAACGGAAGATCAAGCAGGGTGAATCGTGCAAAAGGAAACGATTTATCCTTTCTGTGTGGATATAATTACAAAGATGCGTCACTCGATAGATATATTCAAGAATTGAAATATCTCAAGGTCTCTGATCGCTTGATTACCGCAACAGCGAAGTTCTGGATGGATTTCTGGCGAAATGAATCAGAGGATGAGACATATTTCGTGTGTTATTACATCGATGGCAATACGAAAGCATTGTGGTCCTCGAATAGATGTTACAAAGGTCGAGTGACAATGCTTGGTCGCGTCATGAATTGTCTCGAAAACGTGTTTATTCATGATGGCAAGGGACATCCGCTCTACTTTCAGACCTTTCAAGGGCACGCCGATCTTGGAAAGCATGCACTCCCCATGCTCACAAAATTGACAGAGCTTCTGGACGATCCGTCCACTCATGCCTCTGTAAAACGGATATTGGTGATGGATGGTGGCGCAAATGGAGTACAAACGCTCAGAGCATTCAACGGCAGCGATGAATACTATATCACCATTCTTGATGATAACCAGATAAAAACAAGGAAGTTTAAGCATATCCGGGAGGAAATGAGATATAAATACGGGAATGCGAATCTCGTTGAATGCAAGATCGAATTACTGGATTCAAAAGAGTCGGGTTACATCTACGAGTGCCGCGCAGTGGATGTGGAATGGGATAATGGCAGAAAATATGTTTTAATTACGAATATACCTCCCGAATTGTTGGATGCGAACGAAATCACGAAGAAATACTTTGATCGTTGGCCAATGCAGGAAAAACAGTTCAGAGATGCGAAGTCAGGGGTTAATATCCATCGAATCACGGGTTATGGAAAAAAGATCGAGAATTACGATAAAATGAGTGAAAAGCATGATGAGCTGTGTGAGAGAATAACACAACTCAAAACGGAACTGGAAAAGCCACTCTTGGAAATAGAGGTGATAGAAGAGCAGCTTACCGACTTATACCGGCAGGAAAGAACGTTTCGCGAAAGATCGAAGATCGTTGATGGACAAAGAGTCTTGAGTGATGTGGACTCAGTTGAATTGAAGAATTACGAAACCAAAATCAATAAGTGCCTCCGTCAGCAGAGGACGATAGAAAAAGAGCATAAGGATGCGTTTAAAAGATTGAAAAAATATTTAAAGGAAGAGAAGCGGATCCGGGACAAGGATACAGTGTACAGGATAGATACGGAACTGGATCAGATCATGACCTGCTTTAAAATGTCATTTATCAATTTATGCAGTCTGTTTTTGGCAAGATGTATGGATCATGAAAAGTTTGAGTTATCGACGCTGTTTGAATCGATTTTTCAGCTGGATGGCGATGCTTTTATCACCGATGAGGAGAAAAAGATTGTGCTGGAGATGAATCCGAAAGAACAAGGGTTGATGAAAAAGCTTAATAAAGGTCTTTGTATACTAAATGAGATGGGAATTTGTGATCCCGATGGGCGGTCGATACAATTTGATGTGTGAATCATTTGTGGTCAAGTTTAGGTTGGCAACAAAATTGAAATAGCCGAAACTCATGTTATAGTGTATATACCATAAAAAAAATACATAGATGCAAACCCCAAGCGCACCGCCGACACCAAAGCCAAGGCAGCACAGTATTTTACGATTCTAAATCGCATTGAATATGTAATTGACCTGGATGCGAAATACAGCGAACCAAGATTTTTGTTCTTCTGGCGCAAGTTCAACACACTATACAACATGATGCATCGCAGTGAGG
>JAYEGI010000137.1:0-3224 GCA_034659035.1 Methanobacteriota archaeon | reverse complement strand
ACCAGATCATGACCTGCTTCAAGATTTCTTTTGCGAATATCTGCTGTTACTTGCTGGATGAATGTTTCAACGGTGAGAAAATGACACTACAACGGCTTTTTGAGGTGATATTTGATCTTCAAGGTACGGTAAGAATTGAAAATGGGTGCCGAAATATATTCATAAAGAAAAATCTAAAGCAACAGGATATTATGAAGCAATTAGAATCGGCACTTGATTCAATTAATCATATGGGGATTGAAGATTTGAATGGACGTATGTATAACTTCAAGCTTCTTTAATTTAACTTGCCGCCATAATTCATATACCCGAAAGTCATGTATTATACTTTTGGGATTGATCGGGTGGTTGCGATCGATCCGGGCGCGGGCATGCTCGCGTGTGATGCTGCTTGCGTGCGCGGGTACGGCGGCGGGTGCTATGTCCTGAGGTCTGGGAGTGTGGCGGTAGCGAAGGCGATTGCCAGGGGTAGTCTTATTACGTGCGTTTGCGGGCGCGGCACCGGGTAGTCGGACAGTGGCTCTGCATAGCGACTTCGGAACTGCTGACCTGGTTAACACTCAGTTTATTTAACGTTCATCGGATCCGTCTCTTTCTGAAGTGATGAATCTCTCAATCTCTTCAAGAAATTCGTAAAAATCCCCTGACTCACCATACAGCTGCTTATGTGCCCTGGAGTCGTCCACCCTGCCATATTGATGGACAATCAGATTTCTAAACCCGATAAGTTCCCCGAGCCGCAATGCAAGGGATTCTGATACTATATTGTGACTGGCAAGCTTTCGTACTGAGTCCCTGCTATCACGCGGCATTCCTAACCCCTCATCCGATATGATCATGTTGCAGATATCCAGTAGATTCTCGCATGCTAACTGAAATGCCCTCTCGCACGCCCTTCTCCTCATTCCACTTCTCAGATACTCCCCCACGTCCTCCGGAAGGTATTCATCAAGTTCTCTCAGGCATTTTTCCAGATCGTCCATTTTATCGATTATCCTTTCGGTATCCAAAGTAATCACCCGAGTCTTGCACTTACCCGCCTCATAACGGCTTTATGATAGTCTATTCTCATACGGCCATACCTTATATACTCCATCTCTGTCTCCTTTGCAAGGGTCAATACGTAGTAGAGATCTCTGGTGTAAAGCACCTTCCCTTCAAGAAAAACCCTTTTGCGGATATTTACAGGCAGTTCATTAAGCAGCGAAATATCTATGGTCTCCGGTACTGAATTTTCAAGAGATACTCTCTCCTTTAAACCAACATCCATGTCCGGTTTTGGTACGATGCATAAATCGAAGTCGCTCTCTTTTCTTCCGGTTCCTATAGCTCTTGAGCCGAAAAGGATGATTGAGTGAACAAAATCAAATTTCTTCATTATTGAAACGACATCTTCTATTTTCAGATAGCATCACCACCATTGGCTTTAACTGTAATCCTTTTACTCATCTCCTGTACTTGAGTTTCACAGATGATCTTCTTAATACTTGCTTTAGCACTTTTGAACCGGATGGCATCATGTAACAATGCATGAAATCTGATATTAGCTCGACGCAGGGTACCAGAGCAGTGGTACCTGCTTTTCGCGGGCACGGGCACGGGCACTTGGGTTTGTTGGTCGGGTGCCGGGTCTCGGTCCGGAGTGTGTAGTGGCGTAGGGGAATTGCCGCGGGGTTGTCTGATTGCGGGTGTGGGCGCGGCGCCGGGCGGTCGGGCGGCGGCTCAGCGCGGGCGTGCTTGGCAGTGCTGATGGTGCTTTTACGTGCGCGGGCACGGTGGCGGGTGCGACAGTGGTTGTGGGTGATAGCGGCGGCGCAGGTGTTGATCGGGTGTGTTCTACATGCGCTTCTATTTGTGTCGATTTGTGTGCAGTTTCAAAAAGGGATTTTAACGCAATCCAAAAGATTGATTACCACTCAAAGTTATAGCATAGCTAAAAAGCGATATGAAAGGCGATTGCGTGCTTATAGAATATATAAATAAAGCCATGAGTAAGGCGGTGTATGAGAAACTGGAAGACGGCTCGTATTGTGGAAAAATTCGTGATTGCCCCGGCACAGTAGCTTTTGGGAACACACTTTACGACTGGGCTGATGAAAAGACGTTCATCCGGCCTCACTAATTGACCCTATTTTTGTTCCTTTTTGTCATTCCGTCCTCAATAGACAATCGATAAGTGACGTGCTTAATACGGCATGTTTCACAAATATGGATAAGTGATCACCTCTTGTAAGATCTTTGCACCAGTACTAAACGAAACGTAACCACTCAGACATGTTGATTGGTCGCCCGATTGTGATTCTGCACTTTCTGGCAAGAACAACAACCGCGGAGGGGGCAGAGGAACGCTAGAAGTATTTGACCGTTTATTTCCCCTCTGCGTCACTCTGCGTACTCTTCGGTTAAATTCCCGGTTTGGTTACAGTACTCCCCTCATTCTGGGTAGTTCCTGCACAGTGAAGTCCTTTGATAGTGGTTTTAGGTACCTGAGTAGTTACAACGAAACAAAAATGGGATCAGTTTAGTGTAGCGGTTTCATTAGTCCGATTATGAACCCCACATATCAGTCCAATTCTTCCACGGTGCAAGAAAAACCAGTAGCAACCGGTCCAATCTACTTGGGAATATACTTTCGCGCCAGTACTAAAATGGAACAAAAATGTGACCGATTCAGTCTGGGGCACACATATCTTTTCATCACCCTAGTTTATTCCCCAGCAAACGTGACCGAGACTGTACTTGGCGACCTCAACTCCGACGGCACCCTCACCCCCGCCGACGCCGCAATCGCGCTCCAGCTCGCAGCCACCGGCGGCTGGGATCCCGCAGCAGACGTCGATGGCGACCGCCGCATCACCTCGCTCGATGCGCTGATGATCCTGCAGGCGACGGCAGGCGCAATCACGCTCTAGCACGCAGAAGACCTCATATCCACATTCGCTGCCAGCCGCGGACGTCAGCGGCGATGGCATCATCACATCGCTCGACACACGCAGGATCCTGCAGGCGGCGGCTGGCACGATAGAAATATAACAAGTACAAACAGTAATCAGAGTCATGAATATGCAAACCATAACCCGGAAACCAGAAGGAATATTTATCCCAACGAGCATATTGAAGGAGGCGGGAATTGACGGAACTCCACAAATACACATCATAGGACATACCGTAATCTTGCAATCCACAAGCAACACCAGACGATTTGCAGGGCGCTCGCAAAAATC
>JAYEGI010000136.1:2968-13316 GCA_034659035.1 Methanobacteriota archaeon | reverse complement strand
GTGTGCAGATTGTGGTAAAAATCTGGTATGAAATCCACATGGAATAGTTTTGTCAGCTCCAATATGATGAAAGTGATGAGATACTATGGTAAAATGTTTGGCTATCACTGGATTTTTTAACAGCGCCGAATATTTTAGATATACCTTATCTAACATTAAGGGAAAGTACAGAGAAACCCGAAACATTAGAAGTAGTGTAAACCACTCGGTTGGAATGGGTGCGAATAAAATTGGAACGATGATGAGCAAAACACTGACTGATGCAAAATTTGAAGAAAGTATGAGAACTGCTAAGAATACATTTGGAGATGGGGAAGCAGGAGAGAGAATAGTGGACCTATTGAGATGTAAAGGAGGTGCATTGATCTGATGAAAGGGTTATTTGTTCGGCCAAGTTATAGTCATGTTTACAGCAGATTTAAGTTAGGCCGTGCTTGTGACGTAGTTCCACCGTTGGGCTATCTATACCTTGCATCCTATTTGGAAGCAGACGGGCATAAAATCGGAATCATTGATGGGGAGATGGAACGACTGGATCAGCATCAAATAGTTAATCAAGTATTAGCATTAAACCCCGACTTTGTTGGAATTGGCGCTACAACTCCAGAGTTTACTGATAGTAGCTATATCTTGCACAAGATTAAGGAGCTATCGCCACACATTATTACCATCACTGGTGGACCTCATCCATCAGCGCGCCCTGAAGAGACATTGAGAGAGAATCCTCATATTGACTATGTGGTGAGATACGAAGGGGAGCAAACCACGTTGGAGCTATTAGATACTTTAGATGATAATGGTGATGTTAGTCGTATTAAGGGGTTAACATACAGAAAGGAGGGGGACGTTATATCTAACGAAGATCGCGATCCCATCCCAGATATTGATGCATTGCCATTTCCAGCAAGGCATTTGATAGATAATAAGAGATACTTACATCCGATTTTTGGGAAAAGGGGACTTGCGCCGGTTACTGCTATGATAACATCGAGAGGGTGCCCATATCGATGCATATTCTGCTACCGTTCAAAAGAACAGTCGAAAACGCGTTTCCGAAGCCCAAGCAATATTGTTGATGAGATAGAGGAAGTTGTTAATCGCTACAACATAAAGTTCATCTCATTCCATGACGATACACTGACTTTGCCCCGTAAAAGAGTGCTGAAGATGTGTGACGAAATCGTTGAACGTGGAATAGATATACAGTGGTTCTGTTTGGTTAGGGTGGATACCTTAGATAGGGAGTTACTGATTGCTATGAAAAAAGCGGGTCTGGTTAGCTTAAGTATTGGTGTAGAAAGCGGTAATCAGAAAATCTTGGACAGTGTGAAAAAAGAAACGCGACTTGAACAGTATCGAGTAGCTTTTAAGTTGCTAACGGATCTTGAGATTGAAACAAGAGGGTCCTTCATGATTGGTCTGCCGCATGAGACACCCAGGACAATAAGGAACACCATCAATTTCGCTAAGAGTTTAGATCTTAATAAGGCATTCTTCAATATCACCACACCTTATCCTGGATCTGTGCTATATGACAAAGCTATCATGGGGGATGGTATACACTTGCTGACCCGAGACTGGAAGGAGTATCAGCGATGGGGAAATGCTGTCATTGAACTAGAAGGTGTAAACAGACAAGAATTGATAAAGTGGCAAAAAAGAGCGATGTTAGAGTTTTACCTCCGTCCACGAATTATTTGGTCGCACCTTAAATACTTTATAGGGGCGGGGCACGACCCTCTTTATTACAAACCCCAACCATTTAAATGGATGTTAAGTGTGTTTAATATCAGGGGTGATAAGTAATGATATATGATAATTATGGTGAATATTTGAGGTATGCTCTGGATGCGTTATTTCGAGATGCTACAACTGACGGTTTCTGGAGTGAAAAAGAAGAGCGAATTATTTATGGACTAAACTATGCCAGACAAAATGCCGATAATAATTGGACAGTGGATAACACGACAGAATTTCGATTCGGACCTTTCGGACTCATGGGTGCGTTGTACTGGAGGTACACCAATCCATATTCAATCTCGACGTATGATCTTAAAATGGAACGATATCTCGATTTTTTAACAAGCCATATTCAGACGGATGGGCAGATTTCTGATAACACAATCGGCTTTGAGCACGGGATAGTTCTGGCAAGTCTGGCACTAGGATCTCTCACATTTAATAACCTGATGTCAGCAAAAGCAGAAAAATACTTGCAGAAAGCAGAGTTGGTTTATAAATTTATTTTGAAGAATTGGACTCCCGCAAATATATCTGACAATCATGATCTGTTTATTTTATGGGGGTTTGATTGGTTATATGAAGCTAAAATGTGCGTAGATGATGTAAAAGCATCAGAGAGTATAAAGAATGAAATTGTAAGATTTTCCAATTGGATGAATGATATTCTTGATGGACGCGGCATGTTTCAAACGGGGGATTTTCGTGCAGCATATCACCAGAGAATAATGTACCCACTATGGGGATTCGCAAAATCTGTTAAAATCACTAACAATGAATTGCATTTATTATCAATTGAAAGATGCCTGGATTATGTGATTGAATGTAGAATGGGATGGGATGGTGCTTTCATGTGGCACCCGGTTAGTTGGGCCTATAAAAAAAGATCACCTCACGGGTGGCGGCTTGGGGTCAATCCATTTGGGAATTATTTATTTGAATGTCACCAAACATTTTTTGTAAATGCGGTAGAGCAATATTATCATAGCGGAGGAACAAAAGATTATCGATCCGATGAAATGAAAGCGATGGAATGGATTTTTAGCACCAACCGACGAGGCAAGAATATGGTAGAAGAATGCGGAATCGGTGTGCCATGGAGGGTGATGGACACGAAAGGCAGGATAAATGTTCGAGGGCAGGCGTTTAAAGGTACGTATGAGATTGGTTCATATATCATGGCGTTATCGGATATTGTGAGTACTAAACCGGAGATACACTGATCAATTATTAATAAAGAACATTGGGGGCGTTTATGAAATATTCTCTAGTGACGGTAACCAAAAATGAAGAAAGTAACATCACACAGCTTGTTCATTTGATAGGAGCGCAAACAATTAAACCCAGTTTGTGGGTCATCGTTGACGAGAGTACGGATAATACCAGACAAATCATCAATGAATTGACGGAAAAATGCGAATGGGTTAAAAGCGTATTCTTGGAAAAAAGCGAAGAATATTTAGGGATTAACTATGGGGTCGCATGCAAAACAGGTTTTGATTTTTCTATTGAATATTGTAAACAGCACAAGATAGAATATGAATATATCGGTCTCATCGATGCTGATGTAGTTGTGGGCGAAAACTTTTTCGAACGGTTAATGATCGAATTCGAAAAAGATTTTGAATTGGGCATAGTGAGTGGAAGAGAGTACTGGAATATCTCCGGAAAGTTAGTAAGTTCCGATTTGGACGATGAAATCCCTATGGGCCCTGCAAGATTGTGGAGAAGAAAATGTTTTGAGGAGACTGGTGGTTATCGGGCAACAGCATTTCCGGACAGTGTTTCGAATATCAAGGCAAAGTTAAGAGGTTGGAAAACAAAACAATTTAAAGATATAAAAGTGATAGCAAGAAGAACATCTACGGCCAGAGGGTACTGGTGGGGATCGGTACGTGAGGGAAAAGATTATTACTTTGTAAATTACCACCCAATTGTTTTTTTATTGAGAACGATGAGATATTCGTTTAAAAATCCGTACTATACTGGTTTCGGTTTGTTCATCGGATACTTTAGTTCCCTTATCCGGAGAAAGAAGAAAATAGAAGACGAAGAGATAAAATACTATTATGCACACACGCGACCAAAAGAAATATTCCGACGTTACTTCGATGGGATAAAAACAAGCTTAAAAGGTGGATGATATGGATATTTCAAAGCGCAATAAACTTTTGTTTTTGAGTTTATTAGCTTTGCTAAATATTATAGTAAGAATACCGTCAATTCCACATGAACGTGGATCTCCAGACGAATTTACAATACATATTTTGGCAAACTCGTTATCTACTTTTGGACATGCTAACTGGTGGGTTCACCCATCTTCTGTTTTTGGATTTTATCCATATTCTTATGCTAGTTCGGCTCCTTTTGTCTATTCGGAGATTTCACAATCTGCAGGCATGGACTTAGAGTGGGTTGCGTGGATTTTTTGTGCGCTGATGGGCATTTTCGTTATGCTTTCTGCGTATATAATGGCAGGGCAGATAAAAGATGACGACCTGTTTAAGTTTTTGGTAGCATTCGCAGTATCGCTTTCACAGGGTGTCCTGACGTATCTAACATGGCAGATATCAGCAAGAGGTGTTTTCATCGCGCTATTGCCACTTTTTATATATTTGTTATTGAAGAGTCGAGTATTTGCGATAAGGTGTGGGGCTTTAACTTTTATCACAGTTATCCTGTTAATGGCGACACATCATTATTATATACTTATAGTTCCTATTGTTCTTAGTTTTATCTCTGTAATGATATTCTATAAATTAAAGAGAAGTGTTACTAAGTTGGGCAGATTCCCAGATAATCTTACCAATATTGCACTTATCATTGGTTTTTTGGGGCTGTTTTCAATACCATTTTTTACTAATCTATTTGTACAAGGCTCGAGATATAGTGCACTATATGGCATGCTTGAAAGTAGTATTAGATACAGTGGACCTTTTTTTGTGTTAGCCATAGTGGGTTTTAGCTACCTTGTACTAAAAAGCGATAGAAAATTTGGGGAATGGTTTATGATATTTACTTCTATGTTTTTTGCACCTTTTATGTGGGTGGGAGTATACGCCCACTATTTTGCTACTATCATAATATGTACATTAATGTGCACAGCTTTAGTAAATATTGCTAAAGCATATAAAGAGAATCAGAAACAAACATTCTCTATACTGATCATCGTTCTTCTACTTTTTGTCGGCTTTTCAGGGTTCTATCAACACTGGCGCACAAATATTGGGGGGGGTCAAAGGCCATGCCAATGGTATGTGGAAGATACAACATACAATGGTGCACTGTGGGCAGGGGATAACATAGATAAAAGCAAAAGAGTAATCGGATGTTCTGATAATGATCATACACCCACAAGAGTATTTGCAATATCCAAAATACCAACCATCGTGATGCCTGAAACAGACATAACTTACGGTTTTGTTAATGTGAGTGACATAAAGGTGACGATGAATTCACCATTGTCGGTAGAGTTTTATGAGGATAATCCTTATATACTTTCTGATATATATCCTAAGACAACTTCTGATCGATGGTATCTGGGCTGTCTGGATATTGATAACGCCGAAGCGAAACAGATTATAAACAAGTATAAGTTCTCATATTATATAGAAGATATAAATTTTCAAGAAACGTTTGCAATATCACTTCGAGAGGGGGAAAAACAAGTACTGTTATATGATAATGGAAGAATTCGTATTTGGTGTTTAGATATGCTAGTTGGTGAACTCGATGGATAAAGCGTTTATAGCATGGAAGAAGACCTGGTGATGTGTATGATAGGAATTTGGCAGACGGTTGACAAACTTATAAGAAAATCCGGACCATACGTGCCTTTTTATCTTGAGAATACAGTATTGAGGAGCATTGGGGGGGCAGGACAAAGCATCTTGGACGTGGGATGTGGGTGGGGAGAACCTATGGAAATTATGCAACTCAATAAGCATAAGTTCTATACTGTAGGTGTGGATATCTTCAAACCATATCTAAAAGAAGCAAAAAAAAATAAAACTCACAGTGAATATGTTTTATGCGACATTAGGAATTTGCCATTCAAAGAGAATACCTTTGAAACAGTTTTGTGTACGGAGGTAATAGAACATTTGGATAAAGATGATGCAATGAAATTGATTAAAGAAATGGAAAAAATCGCTCAAAAACAAGTGATTATTACCACTCCTGTGGGGTTTTGGCAAGATGCAGGAAAAGATGGAAACCCTTACCAAGTACATAGATCAGGCTTCTATCCTATCGAGTTTAAGAAATTGGGATACAACACGAGGGCGTTTGGGATTAGACTAAATCCTATAACTTTTTCTCATACACATCTTAAAATAGTCAGGAGGGTTTTAAGGGTTATATTTAGTCCTTTTAGTTATTACTTCCCTGATTTTGGAGAACGTATGGTTTGTATCAAAAAGATGTGATTCGTTCCCACAAACACTTGGTAAGTGATGTGTATGAAAATAGCTTTAGTTCACCCGGCTCTCATGGATTATAGGTTAGAACTCTTCGAGGAGTTGACTAAACGACATGATATTACTTTTATATTTACAAGCCAGGGCATGGGCCAAGAAGGTGCTAAGGAGACTCATCTAAAAATACCATCAGAATGGGATTGCAGAATAGTGGGAAACGACAGGTCGGCGATAATAGGACGCTCTATGGTCACCTATCTAAAATTAATGGTAGAACTATTGAGGAGTGACCACGATGTTATCATAACATCAACTAAATGGTATATCTGCTTTCCGATAGCGAAAATTACCGGGAAGAAATTTGTACTCTGGACTGAAAGTTGGTGTTGGACTTCCAACAATCTTACGAGAAGATTACTTGATCTTTTTACGATATTTATAGCGAAACATGCTGATGCGGTCATCGCGACTGGAACACAAGCGTATAACTCCCATTTAAACATTGGCGTGGGTAAAGAGAAGATGTTTACACATCCACAGTGTGCAATCGACTACAGTGAGGCACCTATAAAAGATATACGGAAAGAGTTGGGTTTGGAGGGTAAGAAGATTATACTATATGTTGGTAGACTCGTTCAATTAAAAGGTGTGGATTATTTAATTAAATCATTCTCTTTAATAGAGAAGAAAATAAGTAATGCTTTCCTTGTAATTGTGGGGGATGGTCCTTTCAGAGAAGAATGTGAAAGTCTGGCAGATGAATTGGGGATTAAGAATATTGTTTTTGCAGGATACATGGATGCAGACAAATCGCTTTACTATAACGCATGCGATGTTTTTGTTTTACCAACTATTTTCTTAAGTGGTGAGTGTGACTGCTGGGGGTTAGTGATAAATGAGGCAATGGCTTTTAGCAAACCTATCGTCACAACAGATGCCGTAGGCGCGGTCGAAGATATGGTGAAAGATGGGTGCAATGGATATGTAGTTAAAAGCAGAGACGTGCAAGAATTATGTAGATCAATCTGCAAAATTCTTTCAAATCCTGAATTAGCAGAAGCAATGGGGGGGAATTCCAGAAAAATTTTTGAGGAGAAAAATGTTTGTAGAAAAATGGCAGATACATTCGTAACTTCAATAGAATATGTCAAAAAATAGAACTGAGGAATTGTTCATCCATTATCTCCGTGATACTGCAATGATTTTTTTGAATAGTTGTATATCCACCCCCGTAAAAACCTCTAAGATATGAAGTCCAGCAAAATACATTATAATACCAAAAGGTAGTGATAAAAATACGGTGATGTCAAAATATTTAAAACTAATCATGGTTATGCCCATGACCAAACCACAGACTAAGGGCTTTAAAACTTTCGGTCTTACATTCATATATCCCACACTATTTGATACGAAATACATGTTTACTGCGAAAATTACAATATTAGTAGCGAGGGTAACAATTGCAGCACCAGTGTAGCTGAACACAGGAATCAAAAGGAAATTGAACACGACATTTACTAATGTGCCAATCAACATGCTATACATATGCAAAGTCTGTTTTTCTATCGAGATCAAAAAGTTTCCTATTAGCATACTTAGAGAACTAAACATGAGCACCCAGATTAGTATGCCAAGAACTTGCACAGAGGCTGTAAACTGCCCCCCATATAGCATAAATATGATTTCATCGGATAGGACTGCTACGCATACCACCAGCGGGAGCATTATTACTAGGATATACTTGAAGCCCAACTGATACATAGTAGTGAGCTTTTCTCTCGAACTTTTGAAAAACTCTGACATTATTGGGAACAAAGAGAGCACGAGCGCATAAGGTATAAAGTTCAAAGGTTCAACGAGCTTGTGTGCAGCGTAATATATGCCCACGGCAGAATCTCCTTGTATTATCGAAAGCATCACCACGTCCGTATTGAAATAAATGACCAATGTAACACTCGAGAGTGCTATCGGTAGAGATTCTTTAAGTAAATGTTTACACAATCCGATATCAATTTCTAACTTTGGCTTCACGAACCTACGCGAATAATAGTAGTTGATGAATGTTTTAATTGCTTCTGCGACTACCAAAGCCCACAAAATTTGCACGAGTGTCCCATGTGAGAAAATAATCCAAAATATCAAAGCCGCCGAGATGAGCTTAAAAGAAAGTTTTGCGATCACGCTGTATACCATGCTGAGATTTGCTTGAAAGATCCCTTCATAGAGATCGCTAAAAGAGAAGAAGACAAGTGTAAGGGATGCTATGTAAACATAATGCGTTATATCTGTTGGATAATCCATCAAGGTTATCGTCAGTGTTGATAACGCCACCGCAAGTATCGTTAAAAAAGCTTTTATGAAATATCCATTTCCTATAAGTTTTGGAGATCTTAATGGTTCACGCGACATCCCCCTCACAAGGATCGTTCGAAGGCCAGAGTCTGTAACAACGCCGGAGAATGCGATGAAAGCGAAGATGAAACCATATTTGCCAAAATCGGCAGTGCCAAGATATCGCGCAAGGTAGATGGTAACAAACAGGGATATGAATCTGAATATAACGTCCCCCGTTATCAGTACCCCGGTGTTTTTTGCGATTTTCTGGACTGTGTATGAACTCACCAGACACTCTATGTCATCGATGCATAAATATATTCTTGATGTGGCTTTGGACAGGAACGGTTATATTAGTCTAACTTCTCATTATGATGATAGTGATGATAATGTTTATATAGGATGAGCAACACATTGTTATTATGATAATGAGGTAACAATGTCCACATCCGCCAAATGTTGGTGACAGGACTTAGGCCCGATGTGTTGGCAAACCTCATATCAGTAATACAATATAGGGGGAATATATAATGGAGGAACTACAGAACATATATGACAATAGTGCATGCAACTATGCAGTACACGCTCTTAATACACACAGTAAATCTATAGACCTGGGACACACAACTTTGAACCGAACACCAATCATTGTATTGAGTATATTTGCACTTCTCGCACTTGTAGCCACTGCATCCGCAACTGACTACTACATGACAACAGGAGGTAGCGACAGTAACATTGGCACATCGCTTGACACTGCATGGGCCACCCTGTCTCATGCACAAGGGCAACTTAGTGCAGGCGACACATTACACATTGCAGATGGTACTTACTACAATGACATATTTGTCGCACAGGTCAGCGGAACTGCGGCGGATCCGATAACCATTAGGGCATACAACGGCATGCCAACATTTATTGAAAGTGGGACTACGAGAACTTTGGATCTCTTCAATTTTGGTGATGCTGATGCTGCGCCAAGTGCGCTATATCCGGTTGAATATTATAATGTTGAGGGTCTTAGAGCAGAGAACTATCGTCGAACATTCACCGTATATTATGCGTCAAACCATTTTAATCTCACAAATATAGACACCAAAGACTGCAGATATACGGTCCATCTTCATAGGGGTTGTTACAATATTATCATGAAGGACTTTACTGTGGAGAATGCTTACTATGCTCCGTTCCACTTCTGGTATGATAATCATGATTGCACGCTTGAAGATGTCACCATCACAGGCACTATATATGATCATGGCATTATTGATTTCCATACAAATAACGACAATTTCATCGTTAGGAATATCAATTTCCATGGTGAAATGGATCATGGGGAAGCAATATACCTCCATGGAGATCATGGCACAAATGATGGAAATTATTTTCATAACATCACGATCAACATGATCCTATCCGCTGGTTCGACGACACAAGAGTGTATTGATATATGGCATGCCGGATACGATAATTATTTTGAGGACATTACACTTCAGCATACTGGCGGAGGAAGCGCTCTGGTAAATATCGGCGAAACGTCTGGATTGGGGTCGGATAATCTTACATTCAAAGACGTGCGATTAATAGATGCGGGCGCTCGTGCCATTTACCTCGAATTTGGGAACGACGTTGGCGACATGTTGTTTGAAAATCTTACAATACTTAATTGCGCGGCGCCTCAAGATATATCAGTATCGTATGGAAATAGAATAGACAGTATAATATTCAGAGATTTAAAAGGTGACAATAATGACTTTAGCGTCTACTGTTCAGATGGGTTTCCAAACAACGGTGTCATAGAATTCACTGATCGCAGAATTTTCGCTGAGAACTATGCCAACACCGACCCACATTAC
>JAYEGI010000136.1:0-2868 GCA_034659035.1 Methanobacteriota archaeon | reverse complement strand
AGATTTAAAAGGTGACAATAATGACTTTAGCGTCTACTGTTCAGATGGGTTTCCAAACAACGGTGTCATAGAATTCACTGATCGCAGAATTTTCGCTGAGAACTATGCCAACACCGACCCACATTACTATCTGGATGAAAGTACTATCTCGATAGAAGAAGAAGGCGTTAAAACAATCAGATATTACCCGCTAACCGCTATTCCATCATCGGGTTCAGCAGATGTGATTGTAAACAAGTTTGATACGTCACTTTCGCGGGGCGAAACTTTGGTAGACATCACAGCAAACACAATAAATGAGAATGAAGTGGTCTTCACCATCGATGATTTAACGTCAGGTACAAACTACCTCGTCAAAAGAGATGGTGTCGATTTTGCAACCAAACAAGCAAACTCCGCAGGTCATACCGAGTTCATTAATTCTGAGTGGTCATCCGCACATAGATTTACTGTAGTGGAATCCGACACCTCTATCCCACTCGTCGCAAACCTCCGGAACGACCGACCAGCACAGAACACCGTAACTCTGCGCTGGGACTGCTCGTCACCGGACATAGACCACTACACCATCCACGAAGACGTCACGCGGCTGGACACTACTGGAAACAAGTACTACCGCGCAATCAACCTCACACAAGACACGACATACACCTTCAAAGTATCTGCCACCAACAAAAATGGTATCACCGGTGATAGTGTCAGCATAACCGTGCGGACGGAAGCAGAGGAAAGCTTTGGAAGCAATACACTCCACATCGCCGAAGATGTCACGGCGTCCAAGGGTAGCTATGTGACAGTGCCAATCATGATCCATGGTGCAACAGGGGTTGCGTGTGACGGGGTGAACCTCAGTTATAATGCTAGTGTGGTTAATGTAGTCGATGTCACACAGGGCGATTTCACAACATACTTCGGGTTTAATGATGGGTCTGCTGCGGATGGGTGGGTGACGATAAACACCTACGTCAGCGAAACCGCACTAACTGGAGGTGTGAAAGTTGCTGATGTGATGCTTAAAACAGTCGGAGACGCAGGGGATTCGAGCCCACTCGATATGGAAATTATAGCGATGACAGACCAAAATGGTTATCCGGTGTCCGGAACCGTCAGCAATGGACTGTTTACAGTGGTCAGTGATACAAGTCCGCCCATTGTTGCAGATCTATTCGCAAGCCAGTTGATTCCGGATGATACCGATGGTGTGCCGTCATGGGGTGAGGCTGCCACGTTGAATGTCACCGTGACTGATGAGAGTGGGGTCGCAGGAGTCATCATAGACCTCTCCGCGATCGGCGGTTCACCTGTGCAGCCAATGACCTGTATAGGGGATAACATCTGGTCAGTGACAACGAACGCATCTGCCGGAACGCCTCCTCATATGTATGAGCTCCCAGTGTGTGCGACCGATATCTATGGTTACACCAACATGCAGGAGAGTGTGGAACTGGTCGTGATGCGAAACGGCGATGTCACAGGTGATAATGACGTGACACTTGATGATGTTGCGCTGATGAATAACTACGTCACATATGGTGGTCGGTACACTATCAGCAGTGAATTTGTTGCCGATGTCACCGATGACGGGGCAGTGAACATCGCAGATGCGATGATGCTGGCGAACTACGTCGCAAACCAGGATCAACACCCGATTCGGTGTGTGGAGAGCACTTATTAAATCTACTGGCTTCAAGCAAGCCGAAAAACTGCAAACCACAAGGTTTACGCAAATCTACGGGACACATGGGTGCAAGAATGTTAGTAAAGCATTCCTGCGCCTATCTTTTTTTTCCACCGAATCAGGCATAACTTATCGAGTAAAGTACGAGACCTTTTATTATTTTCTGGAATGCCAGATTGTCTTAGGTAAGCACAACTGCCATAATGTGGTACTATCGATCTAAAAAGATATTTACACCGTTAATCTGCGTAATCAGTGTTAATCTGTGGCAAATAAAAGTTTTAGCCACAGATTAACACCGATTTCACGGATTCCACCAACCCAATCATACCAGTGTTTGCAGGATTGACATCATGTTTTTCAACCGACCAGATGAAATTAGAAAGACTCTAAAGTACTACCGATAAGGTTATAGCATACACTGAATATGAATAGAACAGGTGAGTAATATTCCTTGGGGGTGTGTGCAAGTTGCGACCTTGCTTGTGATTATTGTATCAATAGCACGGGCGGAAGACGTTATGTCTATAAGCGATGTTGCCCTGGACCCGGTAGATAATGGCACGATCCCTATCATGATATATGATGTGATGGGCATTGCAGCTGTCGGCGTGAATCTGAGCTATTATCCACATGCGGTTAACATCATATATATATATATATATATCATGGTGACTTTACAGGATTCTTTGGGTTCGATAACCGAAATGTTACGGACGAGTGGATAAGTGATAAGGTTCAACACATCGCGTACACTTTTTCAAGTGCTCGGTAGGCTCAACACCATATTCGTAAACATAAGAATATTAAAATTAAAGATAGTGAAAAATAAGCCATGTATTTTTAACCATAAACCGTCCCAACTGCTGTGCAACTTTCCATATTCGATAGAAGAGATATGTAATTATACATTTAAAAATAAAAAAATACTTCAAATGTGGATATATCACCCTCATTCAATGTTTTGAGGCGCAGCTTGCGCTATTTCACGCACACCCCAAAAGCGAATTTACGCTGCCCCGCGTGGTGGAGGTTTTAGGCAGTTACAGATGGTGGCATCGACAACGTTCCGGAAAAATTCGATCAACTTCGATTTCGTTCCCCGAAATAACTCATTTAAGCGAATTACGAAAAAAAAATATCGAGATTCTCAGCACTTTTTTTGAAACTGAAGTCGGTAATCTCTTTAC
>JAYEGI010000135.1:0-3256 GCA_034659035.1 Methanobacteriota archaeon | reverse complement strand
ACGTTCCACTACTATATAACACTACCGTTTTTCACAAAGAACATCTATTCAAGCGATATTGGTAAAATGATACGATGTGAGGGGGTTTTAGTGATCTACAAATCCAACCTCATTCTGACGCCATAGGAACAGTTCATAAAAGAAGAACTGGAGCCCCGCCTCAAAGAAGCCAGGTCCGGCAAGCGAGTTATCTTTTTTGTGGATGCTGCACACTTTGTTCTGGCTCCATTTCTCGGAATATTGTGGTCATTTAAGAGATTGTTTATTAAAGCCCCTGCTGGTAGAAAGCGGTTCAATGTTTTGGGTGCGTTAAATGCTGTAACTCATGAATTGATCACTGTTACCAACGATACGTATATCAACGCTCAGAGCTTTTGTGATCTATTGTGGCGCATTTCGCGCCTTGATATTAGAGTTCCAATCACCCTTGTTTTGGACAATGCCAGATATCAGAAGTGTAAACTTGTTTGGGAGTTAGCAGAATCCCTTGATATCGAATTACTTTACATTCCTCCGTATTCACCCAATTTAAATCTTATTGAACGATTATGGAAATTCGTTAAGAAACAGTGTTTGTATTCGAAATATTATTCCGAGTTTAAGGATTTCAAAAACGCCATCATCAACTGCCTGAACCAGACGGACACCACCTACAAAGAAGAACTTGACTCTTTGCTCACATTACGGTTTCAGAGGTTTGAAAAAGCTCAAGTTGTGGCGGTGTGAAGTATAATAAGCTGATACGAGAGGTGATCATCGTCCGGGCTGATGATGTGAGACGAGTCATGGAGTTTTTGGAGCAATATTCTGCTGAATATTATGTCCGTGTGGTGGAACTCACGGATATGGATCGCGAAGTGATGAGGTCGTCGGTGGAGTAATATTGTCCCAAAGCCCATAGCTCCCACTCTTAAGCTTCCTTCCCGTCATGATAGATTCCCCCTTTTATTTGGTTCGTTGTTCTATGGTTTTCTTCATTCTCTCAGCCCACATATCCTCGCTGTCGGTGTACGGGCAAGCGAGATAGTGTTCCACTGCCGCCGCAACAGCATCTTTTGTTGTTGATAATCCACACTTTGTCTTGAGGGCTTCGAGATCTTCTTCGGTCATTACGGTTTGTACGTGCAGTATCTTAGTCATTTATATCACGTCCTATGAAATCTCATTACTATGATGATGTATATAAACTATTCGGTTCCGGGTGTGGGGATCACAAAACAATCACAGTTCCGGCATGATCGAAAGATCTTTTCATGAGGTGGGGGAGTCTTTTTATTATTTTCTGGGAACGTCGGATTGTATTACGCAACCACAACTGCCATAATGGAGTATTATCGATCTGAAAAGTTGTTTACACCACTAATCCGTGTCCATCTTAGTTAATCTGTGGCTGATACTATTTTAGCCACAGATTGACACCGATTTCACTGATTACACCCATCTAATCATATTTGTATTTGCCGGGTTGGCGTCATGTTTCAACCGACCAGAACAAATTAAAAAGTCTCAGATGGGGGATCGCCGAAGGATTGTGATGATGCGGGCACGCCCGGTATCACACAAAGGCGCGGGGGTGGTGGCGCACAGGCTGATATGCCGGGACAATGTGTTGGCAAAAACAGGTAACATAGAGTCAGTGCGATTTGGGTGGATGGCTGCGCCGCTGCTTGCAGACTGTGGCTAAAAGTCGCCGGATCTAACCACACATCCACGCGACCAACCCGACCTCCACATCTAAAAAGCTCCCGGATAGTTATATGGATCAGCGTAACAAAGATATAACTATGTCTTATGTTGCCGGTTTTGAAATTAATACACGTTGTGATAGCCCCCATAAGCCCTATCTGCCCCACCCTCAACTGAAGTCGGGGGCATCCGCTCCGATGCAAAAGAATTAATATCACAGCCGCGTAACTGTTACTCGGTTTTTCTATAAAATAAAGAGGTGTAGCATGTATCTGAAAACAAGACTGGTTGACACAGTTCGCATCGACCCTGAACAGCTTGGGATGCCAGTTATGGCGGCTGTAGGAAGGGCACTTCGCGATAAACTCGAAGGACAAATCGACAAGAAACTCGGCGCACTGGTTGCTATCCTCGACGTGGTCGATATTGGCGACGGACGCATCCTCTTTGGCGATGGGGGTGTGTATTATGAGGCGACATTCGACGCGCTCATGTACAAACCCATAATGCAGGAGGTAACAGAAGGGGTCGTCGTCGAGGTCGTCGAATTTGGCGTGTTCATCGGTGTCGGACCGCTCGACGGGCTGATTCATGTGAGCCAGCTGACCGACGATTTCGTATCTTACGACGGGAAGAATAGTCGTCTCGTCTTCAAGGAAAGCGGGCGGGCGGTTACAGAAGGTGATAAACTGCGTGCGCGCATCGTTGCGGTCAGTTTGAACGAACGGGACCCACACGAGAGCAGGATAGGGCTTACGATGCGCCAGCCAACACTTGGTAAACTGGAATGGCTCGAAGAGATTGCAAAGGAAGATGTTGCAAAGGATGCGAGTGACAAGGAAGGGAAAGAATGAGTGAACAAGCGTGCAGAGACTGCCACAGGATCGTGAGCGGGCAGAATTGCCCGATATGTGGATCAAGCTCGCTCAGCAAGGACTGGAGTGGATACGTCATAATTATGGATCCGGAACTCTCGAGTATCGCTGCGAAATTGAATATAACGACTGCCGGAGCATACGCGCTGAAGGTGCGATAAAGTGCCCCTTCTTCTTTCGGATCGCCTGAAATCGAGACTGAAAGTTCCACATGGAACGCTGTATGCCGGATCCGGGAAAAAGACCATGGACCTGCTGAAGAGCGCGCCGAATTGGGGAGATCCTGCAAAGATCATCTCTGTTGGCGATGTCACGACCTGCAACCTGATCGAATCCGGCATCCTGCCCGACATCTGCATCGTCGATCACCTCACATGCAGGGCAGAGGTGTCCGATGAGGTCAAAAATCGTATCAGGCATCCCGCGTATCATGAGGTTATCATAAAGAATCCTGCAGGCACAATCACGGCCGACCTTGTGACTGCTATAACAGACGCAATGACCTGCGAACGTCCGATCCGTATATTTGTGCAGGGTGAGGAGGATCTCGCAGTCATGCCTGCGGTCATGCTGGCACCGCTCTCCTCGATAGTTATATATGGACAGCCATCGAGTGGATGTGTGCTTATCAAGGTGACCAGTGAAAAAAAAAAGGAGATACGAGAACTCTTGAAACAGATGGAATATGCTAACGA
>JAYEGI010000134.1:0-13366 GCA_034659035.1 Methanobacteriota archaeon | reverse complement strand
GCGGGCTACAATGGTTGGGACAATGGGAATCAACACCGAAAGGTGAAGGCAATCTCCTAAACCCAATCGAAGTTCGGATTGAGGGCTGCAACTCGCCCTCATGAAGCTGGAATCCGTAGTAATCGCGTTTCAACACAGCGCGGTGAATACGTCCCTGCTCCTTGCACACACCGCCCGTCAAACCATCTGAGTGAGGTTTGGATGAGGGTCTTCCTGATGGAGGATTCGAATCTGGGCTTCGCAAGGAGGGTTAAGTCGTAACAAGGTAGCCGTAGGGGAATCTGCGGCTGGATCACCTCCTAATAACCGTACACAAAATTGTGTACAAAACCTCCACTGCCGGTCGGAGATCATAGAATATCAGGATCAATACCCTTTTAGTTTTTCAGATTATATCAGTAGAATATGGATAATTACGTTACCTACCAAGCTGCTGGCGCTGATACCGGAAAAGTAGAGATCGCATTGCAAAGGATCGTAGAACTTTGCAAAGGTACCTTTGACTTCAGAGACGCCATAGGAAAACCCGCGATCCCGATAGGGCATTTCTCAGGAGTTATCGACATAGGGGAGGGCAGAGCAATGGCGGTCAAGACTGATGGAGTCGGGACAAAGGTCTTTATTGCGCAGGAGATGGAAAAATACGACACGGTCGGCATCGATTGTGTTGCTATGAACGTAAACGACATCCTCTGCGTTGGCGCTCTACCGATCTCGATGGTCGATTACATAGCGGTTCAGGAACCTGATCCCGACCTTCTCGAAGCGATCGTGAAGGGCGTTGTGACTGGATGCAGAAAGGCAGGGGTAACGCTCTCTGGCGGGGAGATTGCAATCATGCCGGAGATGATCAGGGGACCTCGTGAGAACCGGGGTTTCGACCTCGTAGGGATGGGGGTCGGTATTGTTTCGAAGGACAAGATCATCACTGGTGATGCAATCGAAGAAGGGGACGTGATACTCGGTATTGCAAGTTCGGGGGTTCACAGCAACGGGATGACGCTTGCAAGGAAGGTTCTTCTGGACAAATTTAGCGCGGATGAGTATGTTGACGAACTTGGAAGAACGGTTGGCGAAGAACTACTCGAACCAACAAACATCTATGTAAGCGAGATTAGAGAGATGCTCGATTCCGGATTGGATCTGAGATCGCTTGCCCATATAACAGGCGATGGATTCTTAAATCTCAGGAGGGTCAGCAGGGACTGCGGATTTAAGATCGATAATCTTCCAAAAACACCTCCGGTTTTCGAGTTGATCCGGAAACACGGACCTGTGAGTGTGGCAGAGATGTACCAGGTCTATAACATGGGGATCGGGTTCTGCATCGTCCTGCCCGCTGACGAAGTAGAGTCCGCGATGCAGATCGCAGAAAAACACGGTAGGAGCTGCTATGAGATAGGCAGCACATTTAAGGACCCTGTGAAGACCGTGATTCTCGAAGAGCAGCGTTTGCGAAGCGATGGCAGCCAGTTTGTGGATTATTAAGCGAGCGCCCCTCGAATCTCATGGCGCGCGGCAAACATCTCTAACAGGACATCATCTTCCTTATCCGCTGGCGGTTCAGCGAAGATCCAGACCTGACCCTCGCCGCCATGCACGATTCTTGGACATGCAAGCATATCTGTGTTCGACATTCGGTATGCAACCGCAACTCCACTCGGTGCGATCCATGCGCGCGTATCTGCAAGTTTCGATACTAATTCACCCCATCCGAACGCCTTTTTTGTTTTGACAACTGCACTTAGATGCACACGCTCTCCTGAAACGTGCTTTTCGACGTCTCTTTTGAACCGCGCGTATTCCGGGTCGCCCAGATCCACCGATGCCGCGCCCTTCCGTATGAAACGCTCTGCCACATCCGGGAAGAACGGTGCGAGATTGTGGTCATCGGATCGCTTTGTTGCAAGCGAGACTGTGATAAACGAGATTGCACTTAGCGATACCGCTATGATGACCCCGTGCTCGATCAAAAATGGCGATATCGCGTCGAGTTTTTCGATATACGTAGCCTCCGCGATGATCAGTCCGATCTGGGTGGTGCCGCCGATCACGAGTCCTGCAAACGCTCCTTTCGCGGTCGCACGCTTCCAGAAGAGCGCACCCATGATCGGGAAGAAGTACGATGACGTGCCGATGACGGTTGCCATAATGACCGCGTCCAGTATCGTCTCGACGCGCATCGAGATTGCGGCAGAAATTATGAGCATCACGACGATTAATGCGCGGTTCATGGTGCGCATCTCCTTCATCGTCGCATCCGGCTTGATAAACCGCTGATAGATGTCCCTTGATACACAGGATGCGCCTGATGTTGCAAACGTGTCTGCGCAGGACATTGCGGCTGCGGCAAACCCTATCGCAATTAGCGCGATTGCAACTGGTGAGAACGTATCTCCGATGAACGTGAGATAGATTTGTTCGGCAGCAGGCATGTCGGTAGGCGCTGGATAAAGAGCATTAAGCCCAATTGCTGCAAGGAAACAGGCAAAGAATACGGCAGCGATCAGCACTGAACCGAGCATCATGCCATACTGTGCCGATTTCACGTCCCTTGCTGCCCACACACGCTGCCACGGGTCCTGTTCTGTAACCCACCCCGGAAGCATCGCGATCATCATAATAAACACTCCAACGATCCCGCCGAGAGCAAAGATATCCCAGAAACCGGCACCCATTCCAGCAAAGAGGTCGGATACAGCCATACCAGTAGTCTGCACAGGAATGTAGAGTGCTGCAGCCCCAATCAGAAGTGCAAGCGCGGCAAGGAAGACAAACTGGATGCTATCGGTCCATATCACCGCCCGAAGACCGCCAAGCGTCACATAGAGCGAGATTGCAACCACCATAATCAGCACGGCATATATCTGTGGGATGCCGTAGAATACGGAGAGTACGTAGCCGAACCCCTTGAAATCGGTGACCGCAAATAGGATCATCACGATCATGATCGCTATCGCAATCGGCGCACGCAGCAGAGGACCATACCGAAGTTCGATCAGTTCCGGCTGGGTCAGTGACGGGAGCCGCTTGATCCGCGGGACAAGGAGCGCAATTGCAGCAAGCGCGATGATATTTGGCGCAACAAATATCCAGATCGATCCGGTGCCTATGAAGAGGAACATTCCGGTGACCAGAAACAGGGCTCCTGCGGTGAGCCACGATGCCGCGGCAGACATCCCGATGTTCCCTGCCCCGATCTCTCGCCCTGCAATCCAGAAATCGGTCATCGTTCGCTGCTTCTTTGCGAAATGCCAACCGACAGCGATCAACGCTGCAACATATATTATAAGTAGTGCTATAAATGTATACATTATCTCACCGGGGTCAGTTTAACGTCCTTGTATCTGCTTGAGATCTCTTGGTTTGATTATATATATCTTTGTCCCACCTCAGTCGCTGGTTTTGCCATGGGACGGCCGTATAATCTGTCACCACTTCTGGGTTATAGCTTGCATCCGTTATAGCTTGTCATATGAACCCATGTCAAGTTATCTACTCACAAATCCGGGGCATATTCGGAATGGCCGTGATCGTGGTGAAACATCGGCCAATCATATGCGCTCACGTTACATGTTAAGACGAAAAGCGCGAATATCAACAATTTTCGTAACTACTCAGGTACCTAAACCACTATTGATGGACTTCACTATACAGGAACTATCCGGGACCTGGAGCATACTGCAACCAACAGGGAATTTAACCGCAGAGTACGCAGAGAGGCGCAGAGGGGGGATAAACAGTTAAGTGCTTCTAGCGTTCCTCTGCGCCCTCCGCGGTTATTTTTCTTGCCAGAAAATACAGGATCGCAATCGGGAGACCAATCAACATACCTGAGTAGTTACCAATTTTCGTATTTTGAACTCCCTTGGTTTCATCATCTACTGTATATTAATACTAATCTTTGCATCTATGGTATGTCCTGCGAGCTTTGTGCAACAGAATGCATCCACGCAAGCTTAAAATATCTGATTGCATGGACTGGCTCACCATTCGATAGACATTCATGGGCTTTGTCCTGGTATTCTTTTGCGGTGTCCCCATCTATTACAGCCAGTACTACAAGCTCGTCTGCCATGGTTAGCTTGTTAATTGCATCGTTTACAGCATCTTCGATCGTTGGATCCCCTATTTGCACACCCTTCAGTAGAATAACTGCGTTAATCTCCGCGTCAAATACAACTGATGTGTTCGGATTCAGATGCGTATCATTCACCCATAGATCGTCCATGAGTGATTCGGTTATGAACCCCATTGAAGCATTAATGAGATGCCGAACATCTTTCTCGACTGGATTTACAGCCTTTAGTCCGCATATAGCGTCCTTTTTTAGGTTCCTTGGTCCTGAATAAACCACGATTTCAAGTCGCTCACCATTTATTTCAGGCTGGGAATCGCACAATCCTTTAACCATCCACCCAACGAGGTAATAATTTCCGGGTGTAACAGGATTTCCATCATCGTCAACCAGATTCCATGAATCGTTGAGCAATTCTATTGTCTCACTCTGATTTATTGATATTTCTGTTATTTCCTGCGAAAAGACCTTATTATATGACCACTGGTAAATGTGCTGACCTGCTTTGTTAGTTATATTAAAATCAGCAAGTTGTGACGTTGGGAACAGTAAAGTTGTGTCATGACCGTTGTTCGTTATTGCTATATTCACGTTTATAGGTTCACCTAACCTATCTGCAACTTTGTCAATTCCAATATCAACAACTACATTACTATCTCTTATATCTTGTACTGGTGCAGCGGACACGCTGCCGATACACACCACCGCGATTGCCATTAAACATGTTGTAAACAGTGTTCGTTTCAATATTTTCTTCACCATAATATATCCCTCCTTTGTTTTAGATCGTTATATGGCACAAGGCAGCCGCATGTAACTGCCTTGATATCTTCTCAAGCTAATTTATGGAACTGTGACACTATCCTCCGTCTCCTCATTTGCATCTGGGTCGTATGTCCATCCGTCTTTTGTTGCATTGTCCACAACAAAAGTGAATGTCGTTCCACTTGGGGCCCATCTATAATCTGATCGAAGAGAAGGTGTTTGTCCCTCGGAGTCTGTTACTCCGGAATCTTGGTCGTTGGTTGCACCTTCCCAATGCCCTGATACGGTTACCCCATCTACTGGGTTGTTGGTGGCATCAACGATGGTTGCTGTTGCTGTTGCATGATAGAATACCCCCGTGTGAATTAACTCCATGTCAATGCTATCGACATGCATCATGGTGTTGGTAGCTGCTTCTATCACCTCCAGTGCTAATGAGGCTGTCGCTCCCCAGTTGCCCGCAGAATCATTTCCATGCACATATAGGGTGTAACTATCAGCAGCCCAGCCGGATACATCGATATCTGCTGTCACGTCTTCTGTAGCGGAGTTAAAGGAACCGTCTGACGGATTCATGGACGTTCCGGTCCCGTCAGCACCAACAGTATCAATGAAGTACTCTGCTGTAGCGATATTGGAATTTCCTGTGGTGAAATCGCTGATGCTTGCTGTTAAGGTTACCGAGTCTGCTCCATTGGTTGGGTTTGGATCAGCTGACACATCAGAGGTAATTGGACCTGTGTCATCTGTTGCCACTTCCAATATCACCTGTTCTGTCGCGCCCCAGTTGTCTGCGGAATCAGTTCCATGTACATATAGGGTATAACTACCAGCAGCCCAGCCGGATACATCGATATCTGCTGTCACGTCTTCTGTAGCGGAGTTAAAGGAACCGTCTGACGGATTCATGGACGTTCCGGTACCGTCAGCACCAACGGTATCAATGAAGTACTCTGCTGTAGCGATATCGGAATTTCCTGTGGTGGAATCGCTTATGCTTGCTGTTAAGGTTACCGAGTCTGCTCCATTGGTTGGGTTTGGATCAGCTGACACATCAGAGGTAATTGGACTGGTTGCGTCTTCTGCTGTCACCTCAAGTGCCAATGAGGCTGTAGCTCCCCAGTTGTCTGCAGAATCATTTCCATGTACATATAGGGTATAACTACCAGCAGCCCAGCCGGATACATCGATATCTGCTGTCACGTCTTCTGTAGCGGAGTTAAAGGAACCGTCTGACGGATTCATGGACGTTCCGGTCCCGTCAGCACCAACGGTATCAATGAAGTACTCTGCTGTAGCGATATCGGAATTTCCTGTGGTGGAATCGCTTATGCTTGCTGTTAAGGTTACCGAGTCTGCTCCATTGGTTGGGTTCGGCTCAGCTGATATGCCAGATGTCATCGGCCCGATTATGTCATCGCCTGATGGTGGAACTGCCTTGCTGGCATTGACCAAGCCAAAGCCGTATAAGTTATCTCTTCCCGGATCACCTAGATCATTAGCCGTTGCTTGTAAAATAGCTCTAACCTCGTTATTTGTCCATACTCCGTCTCCATTAGTTTCGTATGTTCCATCGTTATTCGCATCTCGTGCTGTGTCTTCAGGTGTTACCAGTATCAATGCTGCTGTTCCGCCGACATGCGGGCATGCCATTGATGTTCCCAGTTTTGTTGTATATGTGTCGTCCCAGTAGGTAGAGTTGATATCGACTCCTGGAGCTGCAAGTTCAACACTGGCACCCGTGCTTGACCAGTAGGGTCTTTCATCCATGCTATCGGTTGCTGCAACTGCAATAACACTCTCATATCTGGCAGGATAGTCAACGATGTCCACATTACCCGAGGGCATCCAATTACTACCACGATTACCTGCGGCTGCAACCAGAAGAACTCCACTATTACTTGCTGCATCACATGCCTCGTGTAGTGCTGAGCTGTACTGCCACCCTCCAAGGCTCATCGATAGGACCTGCATATCATTGTTTACCGACCATTCAATGCCAGCAATGATATCACTGGTCTGACCATTGCCCCTATTATTCAGTACCTTGACCCCATAGAGGCTTGCTTCTGGTGCAACCCCAATCACCCCTATCTCGTTGTCCATCGCTGCAACAATCCCCGCACAGTGCGTCCCGTGTCCATAATCGTCCATCGGATCATCATCGCCATTTACAAAATCGATTCCACCCACATAATTGCCGTACAGGTCTGGGTGGTTATAATCTATCCCGCTGTCGAGGATTGCAACCTTGACTCCACTGCCTCTATTATATCCATGAACAATCGGAGCACCGATACGCTCAACACCCCATGGAAGTTGCTGTGCAGTCGCATTAAATATATAATCAGGTTCAACATATTTCACATTAGGATTTTTCTTAAGTTTATCAATGTCTTTCGAGGGTATACGCGATGCTACTGCATTAATAATACGGTATGAATGCGAAACCTTTCCGCTGTGTTCTTCGACCATCTGTTCTCGAGCGGCCTTGTTAAGTCTCTCTTTAAATCCGATGATCACCAGCTCACTCGCTTCATCTCCTGTGATCACTTGCTCCTTTTCCTTTGCTGCATCCGCCGTTTTATCGGACGTTCCAACCGCGCCCATCGATGCAACCGACAACATCATTACTGCTATCATCATCAGCACAATTTTCCTCATTTTCACCCCTCCTTTAAAAAAATTAAAAGATATGGCATACACCATATCTTTTAATGCTTTCAGATCCCGCATATCTTTGGCAGTTCGCAGTCGACAGCCAGTACATATGGCTGATAGCCACAATCTGCCTTCAGAGCATGCACCCAGATATAGTTTACACCGCAGCCGGTGACAGCTACTTCTTCTGTCAGCGTGTGATCTGCGTTACTCACAGCATATCCTCCGGCATTGCATATGTACAGATCCAAGTCGCTATTACTGCACTCATTCCATAGGAGTGCGGCATGTGTCTCATACACAGGTGGGCATACCCAAATCCACATATGCCAGTCGCATTGGCCTATGCAACAACTAGCCATCTCGTTGTCACCCATGTCGGCACTGGTTTTTACGGCAGCGCCATCAACATCTGCACCCATCGCCTCTGCCTGCATCAGCGCAGCGGCAACCTCAGCTCTGGTCGTTTGCCCACCCTGCGCGGCTACCTCCGCCAGGATCTCATCGATCATCTCGGCGTTTTCTTCATCCCCCGTTGCCGGAGGGACACCCGGTCCTATAAGTTGCGCTCCTACTCCACTAGCCAGCATGATGCCTACTGTCACAAGTGCCACCATTGCCAGTATTACGTTCTTGTTCATGTTCTTATCCTCCTATTGTTGTTCGTTGATGTGTGCCATAGAACTCCACAGGGATTCAGTAGATCATCCAGACATACGAATCGCTCGGAGTCGCACGAAAAAGCATATAAGCGAGACGGTACACCCATCATACGCACTGCGTGGCTCCGCGGCGCTTTTCTGCTTTACACATCCACGCCACAACACAGGTCATACGGCCATTGTTATGGCGCAAATGCCAATCATTTTAGAACTATTTAAGGAGCCACGAAACTATGTTGCTACACTATGTTGCTACACTATGTTGCTACACTATGTTGCTATACTATGTTGCTATACTATGTTCCGTAACACTGATCCCCCCACCTTTTTATATGGGCGTGACCAATGCAAGTATTATGACATGGTGTCAGATATTGGAACTTGTATTGACCTACCTGAGGAATAAAGATTGGGTTGCGGTTGAAGATACTATTGAACAGATGGGACTTACAAAAGAGGCGGGAATGCATGTCCTTGATTTCTTATCTGAGTTCAATTTCATCGAGTTCGACACATCAAAAGAAAAAATCAGAATCACAAGTCCATCGTTGCAATTATTAGCTATACCGGAACGGTAACCCAGATTTGCACTTCCTTGGCTTTCTTAAGATACTCCGCCCCTTCTCTGGTTACTTTATAACAACCATCATGTTTTTCCACCAGTCCATGTTCTTGCAAGAAACTCAGATATTTGCCTGCAAGTGTGAAGTTCAGATTTGCGGCATGCACGATCTTTGTTTTGGTGGCACCACCCGAAACCGCGTCAAGAATGACAACAATTATGTCGAATTTGCATCTTCGTTTCATGGTATGTATCGCTTGCAACATCTTTTATATGGGCACAAAAAATTCTGTGCCACACACTATCCTAAATGAACACACATCATAACTGTTGGATCATATTTAAAACTTTCGGCGGGTTCGGTGAGACTTTTTAATATTCTCTGGTAGAAAATAATCCCCATAAACGCATACATTATGAAGGATTTAATATACATAAGAGTTATGTTAGAGACGACTTCAAACTGCTGAACGATGTATTATTCGTCCCTATATGCCCTGTTAACCATCATAAGGACGATAACATCAGAGTATACATTCCTTTGCATTATAGGGTTGATTTTTTACAGATACTTAGCTTACCGCTACAAACATTTTCATATAAGTCTGAAACGGCTCGTGGAGGAGCTTTCAGGGATACGTATTGCACTTGCAGAGAACAAGGCGAAGAGTGGCAAGATCGAGTTGGTGATTGAGGAGATGGATTCGACACAAGCCAGGTTATTCTCCCATCTGAATCTCGGGAAATTTATTACTGCGGGATAGTGAAATCGGTATTAAGGGGCTTAATGTTTTGATGGGGACTATGTGGATGGTGGTTCCGACTATCGATTTTTCACATATGTTTGAAACTCAAGTTTATCCCTGCATATTCTACCGACCTGCCGCAGAATGGACATACCTTAAACCCGTAAACACCCTTCATCGCATCAAGGTCAGTTTAACATCCTTGTATCCGCGTCTGACATCCGGTTCGATCACATATACACTCGTCGTCGGCTTCTCGCCATAGAGTATCATTGTGTCATTGTATTTATTTACTCTTATATGGATATCTGAGATATTCGCAAGTGTCTTTTTGATCTCGGGCGCGATGCTGTGTTTGCATATCGCTATCGTCAGGATCTTATTCGCAGCGGTATACTTCTTATCCGAGAGGATCATCCTTTTAAGCGCCTGTATGTCGATCATCGTCTCAAGAATCTCGTAGTCCACGATCTTCACGACGTCTCCGCCTCGCTCTGTCCGCAGTTTCGCAAGCTCCCTCTCAAGTATATTGAAGTTGCTTGAGAAGTGTTCCTTATCATAAGCCACAACAAAATCCTCGGTCACCGGCTCTTCAGGATTCTCCTCGGTCACGACCCGAAATGAGTTTAATTTATCGCTCAACCCATACTCAAAGACGTTGTTCTTAACCTCGCTTGGGCCTGCACCGCTGACCGAGAGTATGACCGCGCTACCGTCCTGGCTCACAATATTTGCAGCGGTCAGCATCGGCAGTGTGTAAAAGAAGTTATCGACATTCTCGCCGGTTTCCAGCATGATGTAGCTCCCGATACGGTATCCTCCGAATATCTCGTCAAGATCACGGTTCCCTGTCGAATAATGAGTCTTGGTATTGGGGATCGGCTCAAACGGCAGATACTCTTCCGGATACATGACCTCAAACGCATTGAAACTGTGGAATCTCCCGTTTTTCAGAGTGAACAGGTAATTTGGCTGGTTTATAGCGACACCGCGCAATTTATCGACGGATAGCATCCGCATACGTCGGCCATCACGATCTATCTGGTGCAGCGAGATCACACCGTCTGCGAGATAGTCAATCTCCGTCTTCTCCATCTTCTCGAGGACGATGACTACCTTAGTATGCGCAGGTTCGATCAGGCATCGGTTGATGAGGCCAACGAAAAACTTTTCGCTCACTTTATATTTATCGCACAACCCTTCGATGCTGTCCAGTATGAGCAACGATCTTTCAGGCAGGAACTCATCAACCCGGTCGCATACCATATCAAATTCGGTTATATTAGTCCTGTCGGGATCGTCAAGCATCCCATACATCTCAAAAGCATCCCTTTCGACACGTAATTCGTTAGAATCCGTCTTTGTAAAAAATTTATCCCAAAACGTGTCTTTCGATTCGATGACATTAATCTCCTCCTGCCTCTGACGAAGTCGTGGAAAATAACGGTACACTGCGTCGGTTGTCAACCTCGTGGTAAGATACATGGGATTGCAATCCAGGAACGCATCCATCAGTTCAAGTGTCAGAATGGTTTTGCCAGTACCTGGATTTCCCTGTATGATCAGTGAACTGCCCCCCCCATGAGACAGAAAATCCTTTATCTCTTCTGGAATCATGCACTGATAGTTATGTCCTGATTCTTAATAACTTTTTGGATTTCGCGGGACTGTCAACCCGGGATCCGGCGCATGCATCGAACACGAACGTTCATGCTTTGGATGAATCACACGAATTCGCATGAATTCACCGCATCACACGTCGCCAAAGTCGACATCGAGGATAGGAAGTTTTCTCCGCGATCCATTGACATCATAGCACGTCCAGCTATGCTCGTTGTACGGGAAACCGACGATGATATGGCAGTTGCCGGTCCGCGTAAACAGGGACAGGTCGTGCTGCGAGGGTCTGGTGTTCGGTGTCGGGTGGCTATGCACCGAGCCTGCGACTGAGATCATCGGCAGCATGTAGATGTGCATGACCGCGCTCACCTCGGATGACTCGGTTCCCGGCAGCACGACCACTTCGGTGATGATCCCATCCTCTGCGCGCAACAACCCCGCGAACTCGTTTGGTGCAGTGGATTTGCTCACTTCGAGTATGAACTCGAGCGTCTCACGTGCAATTCCCCTGATCTCTTTTGCTCGCATCTCTACGGACCCGCCGGGATTCGAACCCGGGACGTCCGGCTTAGAAGGCCGGCGCTATATCCTGGCTAAGCCACAGGCCCTTGGCTTCGGATATGTATGTGAATCGGTGCTGGTGTTAATAAACCCTGTCACCCAACTCCACCGGGACTACCAACTCACGCTCTTACATCGATACTTGTACCGGCAGATTCCGCAACGAATCAACAACTCGCCTGGACAACGCCTCACTCTTAGCAACAGACGTCATCATCGTATCTGCACGCACGATCTCGACGTCACCGTCGCTGTCGATCTCGATATCATCATCGTCAATTATAAAGATGTCAGGAAGATCGCCCAGAAGATCGCGATAACATTCGAGCACGCCTGCCGAGGATACTTCGTATCCGCATGCACGCATGAGTCTTCCGGCAGGTCCGCTGACAGGCGTATCGCCGATGATCGGGCTTATCGCAACCACCATCTTCTCGCGCAGGATATCGCGCATCCCTGGCACCCTTAGTATCGGACCGATGCTTGTTATCGGATTGCTCGGACCGATGATGACCGAATCATCACCGTCGAGGGCAGAAAGCACCGCATCAGACGGTGCGGCACCGTCGATGCCGTGGATGTTTACGCCGAGTACATCGGGATCACCTCCATATATGATCCAGTACTCCTGAAAGTGCATCTCGCATTCCGGCGTGGTGATGTGTGTTGCAACCGGGTGGTCGGTCATCGGAAGAATGCTGGCTCGTATGCCGGATGAGCGTGCCAGTTCCCGGATCGCTTCTGTCAGGGTGCGACCCTTTCGGATCAGATCTGACCGCATGATGTGGGTCGCACGATCCTTGTCCCCGATCCGCATGATCTCGGGGTGCCTGGATCGTTTCATCGATTCATTGGTTGTGAATGTGTCGTTGTGGATGCCCCACCATTTTTCGGCATCGATTGTGTCCGCAAATAGGTACAGAACCGTGTCGATGTCAGGGCAGACTAGATTTCCTGAGACCCACGTATCTTCTGCCGTGTTCACAATCACTATGATCTCTTCTTCCGGGATGACCTTTCGCATCCCTTCAAGGAGTTTCGGTGTTCCGGTTCCGCCTGATAGTATGATCATCCGGTTATCCGGTTGGCCGGATATGGTGTTATGGTTTTCGGGGGTGGGGTTTGGCGACTTCAGTAAAATAGCCTTATGCGAGGTTAAAAAATGAAATTATTCCAACAACTTTCAATCTGACTAAGGATAATACATATTGGTATAACCTAAATTAAAATTAAAGGGAAAAAATTAAATAATCCTCTTGTTAGCGTTCCTTATTCTGGACATTTAGCACAAATATGTGGTCGATAGTCGTCCAGAATTCTCCGAACATTCCATCCGTATTTTTTCTGAGGTAACCACTCACAAAGTGAGAAAGTTCTTGATCATTTAAGTTTTCATCCAAAAATGGTTCGATTGCTTTCTTGCGAAGGGCGTTCAGTTTATTGATATTCAATCGTAACTACTCAGGTCCTAAAACCACTATCAGGGGACTTCACTATGCAGAGAATATCCGGGACAGGGGGGTACTGTAACCAAACCTATAATTTAACCGAAGAGTACGCGGAGGGGAAATAAGCGGTTAACTACTCTGCGTTCCTCCGCGTCCTTTGCCTATCGACAAGAAGCTACATCACAGATTGCCTAACCGGCTACCCCCTCCATTTGGGGTAATCCCACTGTAGATCGTGCGGATGGCAACGTCTGCGCGGTCAA
>JAYEGI010000133.1:0-3276 GCA_034659035.1 Methanobacteriota archaeon | reverse complement strand
CCGTGACCATTTTCTATTCACCCCACGATATTTTTTATTTTGTTCTGTTTGTGATCTTGCTGATAATCGTTTTGTTTATGATCAGATACTTGAGAAATAAGGCTAACTAACCTCTACGATCTTAAAAATTGCATTTGTACATTTTTCACGAACGTGCCCAAAGAAACATAAACCAAAAGAGGCGATTCGGAAGACCTTCGCCACAAAATCCTTCTCGAAATGTCGTCTGGAAAAGGTTGTTCTTGCTCTGAAAGGATGGAAGGATGAGGAAATGATAAAGAGGGCATTAAAAGATATTCTAAGCGTTCATAATCGATACGAGCGATTCAGTGCCAGATCACACGAAGAGGTGCTGGAATATCTGGAAGAACAGTTTACTTATCCAGAGGGTAAGAGGGTAGCATGATCTACGAACGATTGCGCACCGTCCAGACCGCAGACGAACTCCTCGATCAGGCGTTCCGGCGCGCCGTGCGCTCTGCCATGTCAGGGAGCGGACGGGTTGTTAACATCCAGAGAGCAATGATCCAGGCGACGTCAGACGTATTATCGGACCGACTCCTCCGGATCGTGCATGATTTCCCGAATTTTGATAAACTCTCCCCGTTTTATTCCGAACTGACCGAGATCATCGTCGGGACCGACCGGCTCAGGATGTCGCTCTCATCTGTGCATTGGGCAGGCGACATGGTCAGGTCGCTTGCGCGCGAAGCCCTTCAGAAAGCGAGGCGTGACGACCCGGTCCGTGTGCGGAAAGCATATTATGCCAGAATATCCTCGATCGTGCACGAAGTGGATGGAAACCTGCGTTTCTTAAACGAGGCGCGAAACAAGCTTCGGAAACTTCCGGACATATCCGATGTTCCGACCATCGTTGTGGCTGGCTACCCAAATGTCGGTAAATCGAGTTTTGTAAGGCGCGTGACCGATGCGAAACCCGAGATCGCCACATACCCGTTCACGACGAAAGGGATATACATCGGGCATTTCGCGCACGATGGACTGCGGTATCAAGTCGTGGATACGCCCGGTCTCCTTGATCGCCCGCTTGGTGACCGAAACGAGATCGAATTGCAGGCGATAACTGCACTTAACCATGTCAGCGATGTGGTGCTGCTTTTGGTTGACCCGTCCGAGCACTGCGGGTATTCGCTCGCTGCCCAGACCAATATGTTACACGAGATTGAGAAGACGCTCGCAATTCCGGTCATCGTTGCTGCGAACAAGTGCGATCTCGCCGATTTCCATGGTGAATGGGAACACCCAATCTCAGCAGAGACTGGGGATGGCGTGGATGATGTGATGCGGCGGGTGATCGAGGTTATCGATTCCCAGACCCCCTGCGCCAGCAGCACATCTGACAGTATGCCAGAGACCAGAGGATACTAAAACACCATAGTCCATCCCGACCTGGAAGCTTCTTTCTTCGAATAGCTTACCCCATCCACCTTGAGCCCTTTCCGGTCGAGCAGCGTGATAATCCCGCCTTTGTTGGATAGCTGCACGTCTTTGCCCGATAACGTAATCCTCAGGGTTTCTCCTGCGTCTATGCTTCCGTTTAAGTGCGCTTTCTTCTTATTCTTATCGACAATAGCCCAGCCGTCGAGATCGATTGAATCCGGCGTTGTATTCAGGAGTGTTACGCTTTCAAGTCCGTAATCATGCCCTTCCGGATTTATGAGCGCGGCAATGATGCGCACATCCTTGTCCTTAGCCACAACCGGTTCACCTGCAGGTGCCTCGGGTGCCTCGGGTGCCTCGGGCGGCTCCGGTGACGGTGGTGTGTTACCCCTGCCATTGCATGCCTCGGGGATCTTATGCCCGGTGGTATCGTCCGTGTGGAAGCACTGGGACTGGAACGCGAGAAAGATGGCGACCCACCGCGCTTCGTCTGGCAGGTGGATGATGAGCCCGCCGTCCTGATAGACGCCGTCGTCCCGTCTCCACGCACCGCTGTTCCCCTGATTCGCATGGATGTCGTGGATTCCGTTTCCGGGCTTAAACCCGAAATACTTATCCCGCTTGGTCTCTGGTCCCCATTTTTCACCAAACGCATACACCGCGCTATCTTCCATCGCAATCGCCCTTGCAACGTACTTGTGGATCAGTTCATTCAAGTCGTTGTCAGGACCCGGGATGTCATGGGGAAGCGGCTTTGCCATGGTGACGTCAAAGCAGTTTCCCCTGATGTAGTCAAGTGCCATCCCCCCGGGCTTAGACGGGAGCTCGTGAAAACCTGGTGACAGAGGCTCAAGCTCCGCTACCACCGGATGGTTGAAGTTCTCATCCACATAATACAACAGTTCTGACGGCTCCACCTTCGATTTGACATTGACCGCTATGCGATGCCGCAGATCATCGTCAATGACCAGTATCTGAAAGTGAGGACTTGCTCCCATTCCTTCCCTGCTGTCGATCGCTTTTCCTTTCAGTACTCCGTAGTTCTTGAGTGCCATGGTTATACCTCCCTCTAATAAGAAATTCTATCGTTCAAGTGTGTGTATAAATATCACAAGGGTTAAAAAAGGTTGGCATCTCGCCTGTTGCGTGGTCTGCTGCAACCAGGTGCGGAGAGATGCCAGATGAGGGGTGATGTGGGGCGGCTGCCGATCGAGGTTACTACTATTGTGCTAAATTGTTATTGTACGACAATCACATTCCCGGCAAGCACATCGGCCTCGCTCACAGACACAGGGTAAGACCCTATTGCTGTGGTCACGGTGTACATATCAGACGGCGCGGTATCGAACAAAGTCCCGCCATCGGCAGGTGCGATCGGCCCATCCGTGGAATACGGCGCAATTAAGGTGAACGAGCCATCGGGTGTTGCTGCCCCCGTCTGGACGTACTCAAACGTCCGCCCCTGATTCGTGAGAATCGAGATGCTTAACGTTGCTGTGCTGTTTGGTGGAGCGGTTCCTGTGATCTTTGCACCTGGCACGTACTCGAATATCTTGACATAGCCGGTGTCAGCTTCCTCGATCTCTAAGGGGATGTCCCGGTGGCGGTTCTCGAAGATGTCGGGATACAATGTGGGTTGCAGGTTGTACACCCATTTGTAGCCACGTTCTGAGCTACCTCCTGTTGCTGACTCATGCACCAGACGGTAGTGCGAAAGACTGACGCCATCGAATATATGGAGCCGCCCTTCCATCGAGTTGAAGTATCTCATCGTTGGTACCCATTCATTTCTCCCGCCGACAAGTAGCCACTCCCCATATCCGCCAGTATCACAGTCCCATGCCGCGATCGCATGGAACTTGCCTGTCGCCATCT
>JAYEGI010000132.1:0-3304 GCA_034659035.1 Methanobacteriota archaeon | reverse complement strand
ATCTATGTCCCAAAGTCTTGCCGGCCTGGTATCAAGCGATTACTGGGGCAATAGTGGCGGCTGGGTGGGTAAGTAGTTTTTCATCGACAGTATAAGCACTGCGAAGCAGGTCATGCACGTTTTTTAAGTAACTACTCGAGTATGTTGATTAGTCGTCCGATTGTGATTCTGTATTTTCTGGCAAGAAAAATAACCGCAGGGGACGCAGAGTATTTAACCGTCTATTTCACCTCCGCGTCCCTCTGCGCACTCTGCGGTTAAATTCCCGGATTGGTTGCAGTACCCTCACGTCCCGGGTATCCTACTCAGTGAAGTCTCCTGAATAGTGGTTTTTGGGTACTGAGTAGTTACCCTTTTAATTTCGTTGGCCTCAATAATAGCCAGCGTAACGCATCCGCCGAAAAGTGCAAGACCACAGAAACGAAGTAGTCAGCAGTCGAAACTCTTTCCTTCTGCATTCCTGTGCTGGCTTCGCCGCATTCTTTCGCAAAATCGCATGCGGAATATTTGTGGAATTTGTGGAGGATCTCTCAAAACACAACTCTCACTTTTTGTTTTACATCGGATTATTTTAAATAAAACAAAAGTATTATTTTATTAACTATTGCTTATTATAATAACTAATTATAGCTGCATATTTACATTTTGATCAGTAAGTATATCTAAGTAAGAATTTTGAAGATTAAATATAATAATTTTCCATCAAAATACCCGCCCATATCATCCCCAGACGCACAGAGAAAACCGCATACAGTGGTGACACCCGCTCTTGCTATCGGTTTTTACCTGCAGGTATGCGGATCTGCCTATCTGTTATGCGTTTACCCCCCATGTTGTCGGTAGGGATATGTGTATTCCTATAGTTATTGGAATGATCGAGTTGGCTCGATTATTTTCTGGTAGATAAGTATATAATCATTTTTAGTAAAAATCATACTTTCATCAAATTTTTAAAATGTTTAATGAAGTATGACCGTAATACAATTTTATTATAAACTATTTTGCTTACTAATTCTATTGATTAATTTTAAATAAATATATTTAATATCTGTCGCAAAATAATGCTAAATTGAAACGAAAAGTGAGAGTTAATAGTTGCCCTACTTCCACAAACAATAAATGGATGAGAGGATCAGACTAATCGAGGATGTGATGACAACGAGCAGACTAAAAAAGAGACCAGGGATCATGGTAGCATTTGATATGGAGGATCCATCCTCTGCGGTTCGAATGGCAGAGGAACTGGGTAGCGCTGATGGTAATTTCGCAATCAAGGTCGGAAGACCTCTTGAGATGCAGACTGGAAAAGAGATTATTTCGCGAATCAGAGACGCTACAGACATCCCGGTAATCTACGATGGAAAGATCGCGGACATCCCTTATGTCAGCGCAAAGATAGCAGAGATCGCTTACGATGCAGGCGCGGACGGTGTTATTATGCATGCGTTCGTTGGTGCGGATGCCGTGCGCGAGGTCGTGGACCTGGGAAAAGGCGACGTGATCACCGTTATCGAGATGACACATCCGGGTTCGGTCGAATATCTCGAACCGATCTCAGAGCGGCTCGTCCGGATGGTATCGGGGATTGGGGTCGACGGGGTTGTTCTGCCTGCCACGCGTCCGGATAGGGTCAGGAGACTATCAGAACTTCTCGAAAGTGAGAGTGGAAGTGAGACCTACATTATATCTCCGGGAGTGCGTGCGCAGGGCGCAGAGCCAGGGGACGCTATTACCAGCGGGGCTGATTACGAAATCGTGGGGCGTGCGATTTACCAGTCAGAGAACCCGAAGGACTCGGCAGAACGGATTTACAAAGAGATCATCGATCGATTGCGGGGCTGATGAACATGAAACGACATCAGAAAGATTTTTTGCTGCACCTGCTCGAATCAGGCGCTATAAAGTTCGGGGAGTTCAGACTTAAGAGCGGGCGGGTCTCACCGTATTTCGTCAACATCGCTGTCGCAATTAATACCGGCAGGAGAGCTTCCGAAACAGCGGACGCGTACGTGGCAGAGATCGTTGATGGCGTGGTCGGCACCGATTTTGATTACATACATGGTCCTGCCTACAAGGGAATTCCGCTCTCGGTGATGATCGCAGAGAAACTCTGGAGCAGGAGTCGAGGGCAGGATGCGGGCAGGATCGATCTGCGCTGGGGCTATGACCGGAAGGAAGAGAAGCGGTACGGAGATCCGTCAGAGACGGAGATCGTTGGCGACCTCAGGGACGGGGATTCTGTCCTGATAGTGGATGATGTGGTCGTTACCGGGAAGACAAAGATCGATAACTGGGAAAAACTTACCGATTACAGGAATTTGAGTCCAAAAGGCATCCTGGTGGCGGTTAATCGGCAGGAGGTTGATGAGGGGGGCAACGATACCATAGAGATGTTGACAGAAGCCGGTCTAACTGTGTATCCGATACTTAAGATCACTGAGATATTCGATTACCTGCTGAACCGGCAGATTGGCGGGGTTGTGTACGTGGACGACCAAATACAAGCGGTGTTCGATGAGTATTTTGATAGATATGGGGTGGATCTTTAGTGTTTACACCAACCTGACACCCAAGAACCCTCGAAAACGAGAACGAAGCCAGAGCATTCGGCGATGAGCTGAGATAGGCAAATGGGTAAGTTCGTACTTACGATATCTGAGAGAATTGAGTAAGATTATCGAGTTCGGACGGTGCGCATGCACAAGAGCGAAGCGATGGCCGGAAATGCGAAACCTTTGACAATTTCCGGCTTCACACACTTCTGCGACAAAGCCCTGATGGGGCAACTTCAAGCTTGGGCGAAAGACGTCACCAGAAGAAGTTCAGACAAAAGATGGTGGATAAGAATATATGGCTGAAGCGTATCCGAAATCTTGTCAAACTGGAAGTAGGGTGGAAAGTGCTTGGGCTAAAGTTGCCTGGACACTACCGCTTACTATGGAATGAGCGGAAACTTCCGTATGTCAAAGAACTTTTACCCTCAGGCCGTGAGACTCGCCTTCAAATTGGTAAACATGCGTAGCCAGAGGAAAGGCTACAACCGGGATTTAGTTTACTCGTTTCGTAACTACTCAGGTATGTTGATTGGTTGCCCGATTGCGATTCTGTACTTTCTGGCAAGAAAATAACCGCGGAGGGCGCAGAGCATTTAACCGTTTATTTCCCCTCCGCGTCCTATGCCTATCGACAAGAAGCTACATCACAGATTGCCTAACCGGCTACCCCCTCCATTTGGGGTAATCCCACTGTAGATCGTGCGGATGGCAACGTCTGCGCGGTCAAGAATATAGAAGAATGTGGAAAA
>JAYEGI010000131.1:0-3319 GCA_034659035.1 Methanobacteriota archaeon | reverse complement strand
TCGTGAGCGACGGAGGGGGTGGCGTGGCAAGTGGTGGGCTGGGCGACCGCGCATCAAAATCAAATAACGTCTTCTGGCTTGCGTCCGACCTAAAACACCGCATCAGGTGACCCGGATAATCCTTCACAAGATCAAGACTCGTCTTCCGTGTCTCTTCACCCACCTCCGCGGTCATGTCAAGCACCTCGCCCTCCGCGAAAATTGGGGATAAGGGCGTACCACCTCGATCGTATTTTGGAGATGGGTGTGCCATTTAAGCATACCCTATTTTAGTCGAATAGCTTTTTCCATCGAGATCAGCGCGCTGATGCATGCCGCCAGAGACCCAGGCGCGTATGGTGCGAAGATCACAGGCGCTGGCGGTGGTGGGTGCATAGTTGCGCTCGTCCGCGGTTCGGGTGCCGATGCTGCCGGAGGTGGTGCTGACGCGGTTGCTTCCGTGATCAATGACACCGGGGGGCGTGCGATCATTACGAATGCGAGTGAGGGTGGGTTTGTTGTGCGAGAGGCTTTCTGATCGCCCTAAAAGTGATCAGTGAAGCAGAACAGCTATCACAAGTATTATGATGACTGCTCCACAGCCGCTGCCACGCCAAGAATCCTCGGCTCATCGAAGTACCGCCCAATGATCTGCATCCCGATCGGCAGTCCCTGTGTGCTCCCGCACGGCACCGATACCGATGGCACGCCTGCGAGGTTTATTGGAACGGTATTCACATCAGCCAGATACTGCGAGAGCGGATCCACGAGTTCCCCGATCCGAAACGCAGGCATCGGCATCGTCGGCGCAATCAAGACGTCGATATCCTTAAACGCCAGATCGAAGTCCTGTTTGACGAGTGTCCGCACCTGAAGTGCTTTTAAGTAATATTTGTCATGATATCCAGTCGATAGCGAGAACGTGCCGAGAATGATCCTTCGCTTGACCTCTTCTCCGAACCCGAGCGCACGAACCTCTGAGAACGTGGTGCTCCAGTCCTTATCCTCGGTGCGCAGACCGTATCTCATGCCGTCGAACCTCGCCAGATTCGAGGATGCTTCGCTCATTGCGATGATGTAGTAGGCGGCAAGCGCGTAATCGGTATGCGGCATATCAACCGCACTGTATGTTGCACCCTCACCCTCGAGACGGTGTATCCCGTCCCAGACTGCGCTTTCGACCTCGGGATCGATCCCCTCACCAAAGTACTGTGAGGGGATGCCGATCGTAAGCCCCTCGACATCGCAATCGATGTTGATCTCGGTATCAACCTCCACAGACGTCGAATCCTTTGGATCGTGACCAGCGATGATCGAGTAGAGGAACGCGACGTCCTCCACGTTCGATGCGATCGGGCCGATCTGTTCGAGCGAGTTTGCATACGAGACAAGCCCGTACCTGGATACCGCGCCATAAGTCGGCTTCAGTCCGACAACGCCGCAGAAGGATGCCGGACACCGGACAGAGCCGCCTGTGTCGGAGCCAAGCGAGATCGCCACCTCCCCTGCTGCAACAGTGGCAGCACTTCCGCCTGATGAGCCGCCGGGCACGCGAGTAGGATTGTGCGGATTTTTGGTCGGTCCGTAGTAGCTGGACTCTGTGGATGTGCCCATCGCAAACTCATCCATGTTTGTCTTCCCGATTACTATTGCGCCTTCGGCGTATAGACGCTCAACCACGGTTGCGTCGTACGGGGGGATGTAGCCATCGAGAATATGCGATGCGCAGGTCGTCCGGATGCCCGTCGTCGACATGTTGTCCTTGATCGCTATCGGGACGCCTGCGAGTTTGCCGCCTGATTTTAATTCTCTGGAATCGATCAAGCGGGCACGCTTGCGTGATTGACCTTCCGCTACTGTTATGAATGTGTTAAATTTGCCCTTGCGGATCTGCTCGAGATGTTCGGCGACCACATCCTCGGCAGATGCCTCCTCGACACGCCGCAGCACATCAGTGATACTCATCATGATTTACGTTTTGTATGATGTAGATTCTACTTAAGTTGTATGCAAGCGTCACCAGTTCCATCCGGAACAAATACTAAAGAGTGGCAGGGATAGATAAATGACAATTGATATGAGAAAGTGATATGAGAACTATGTGGCGAGAGATTTCACGATTCGGAAAGAAACTTGTAGAATACGGCCTTGTTGAGTCGCATTTCGGCAATATCAGCGTCCGCACCGGGGGCGGGATGCTGATCACGAGAAGCGGATCCGCACTGGACGAGATCAACCGGGATTCTGTTGTAGAGGTCCGTATCGAGGGGACCTCAAGCATGGACATGATCGCATCATCAGAGGCGATCGTGCATCGTGCCATCTACAAGAACACGTCAGCACTTGCAATCATCCATGCGCACTGCCCTTTTTCGGTGATCGAGTCCCTAATCGAGGATTCCCGGGTCGTTCCGGCAGATAGCGAGGGGCTATACTTCCTGCATGAGATCCCGATCGTTAATGGCGGCATTGGAACCCCGGAACTTGCAGAGAATTCCGCATCATCTTTACGCGAGCACAAAGGCGCGATCATACGCGGGCACGGCACGATCGCCACCGGAATGCTTCTTGAGGAAGCCTATGTGGTGACGACCCAGGTCGAACATAGTTGCATGGTGAAGTACCATCTCGATCTCTTTAACGAGTGTAAAGGGCGCGGGCGCGGAAGGTGATTTGCGAGATGGATGCGGTAGTGATGGCTGGCGGAGTCGGGAGCAGGTTCTTCACAGGGGACTGGACCGGTGAAAAGCCGATGGCCAAACTTTGCGGAAGACCGCTTATCATGTACATGATCGATACGCTCAGGCGTAGCAGGTCGATAGACCGCATCTTTGTCGTGACCTCCCCAAGCGTGCCGCAGACACAGGAATATCTTAAGAAGCATGAGGATGTCGAGGTCATTCCCGCGCCCGGTCTCGGTTATGTCGGCGACATGGTTCACGGGATAAAGGCGGCGGGAATTCGGGCGCCGGTACTCGTTGTTATGTCTGACCTTCCGCTTGTAACCCCCGAGATGATCGATATGATTGTTTCGATCTATGACAGGCGGGACGAACCCGCGCTCTCGGTCCACACGCCGCTCTCTGTCTGTACAGAACTCGGGCAACACCCTACCGCGGTCTTTAATCGCAACGATGCATTGATCGTCCCGTGCGGCGTTAACATCCTCGATGGTGGTCTGATCGAGGAGGAACAGTCCGATTATAACCTGATTCTCCCTGAGATCGAAGTTGCACTGAATGTGAACACGGTTCAGGATCTCAAGCGGTGCGAGCGCATCATGCTTGGGCAAAGCGTCTGAGTCTGCGATCTCGATCGCACGTCAAGTCAACCATTTTAG
>JAYEGI010000130.1:0-3400 GCA_034659035.1 Methanobacteriota archaeon | reverse complement strand
CGGAACCGCTTCCCGATACTGAAAGGGTTATGAGATGCGCAAGCGTGTATGAGGTTAAAGTCTCACGTACCGTTCTGAGATGAGGAGGGGCGGGTAACCGCCCCCTTCTTAATCGGCGGTTAAATTCTCGGTTTGATTAATAGTATCTCACATATATTGGGTAGTTCCGGCATAGTGAAGTCCCTTGAATAGTGGTTTTGGTTACCTGAGTATTTACCTTCTGCTTACGGAAACCGTGATTCAAACTGCTCTAACGTTGACAGGATAAGTTAGAAACCTAAGGTTTTTGACTATAGTAGCCTCAAAAATTGCGACCGGTCCACGATGAACTGTACCGTCGGCACCGTGCCAACTAATATCGCCGCCTCTTTCCAGCCCTCGAGTTAGATAACCAAATGGTGGCACAATCGAACATTCTAGTGATAGAATGGGGTACCCCCTCCCAAAAGCTTTTTAATTCTGGGAGGGAATATGTATATTGGCTATACAATGACAATTCTAAACTGCACACTATTAAACTTTGCCCATGCGGACATACTCTCCTCAATCTTCGAGAAGTACTCGAACGACTTCGAATACACCACAAATGGAATATTCAGGAGAATTGTGTCACCAGACTGTCCGAAATGCGGGAATTGGATGAATCACAACGGATACAATGAGCATTGTAAAAAAGGACTTGGTAGCGTAAAGATCGGGAGATATCTCTGCCCGGTTTGCGGGGAACCGCTCGAAGAATATCGCAGCTTCTGCGAACAACTGAAAACCGACTTTTTCAATGTCATAAACAGCATTTACCAGCGCTTGCGGACTCAAAACGTATCATATCAGGGCGCATCAGCGGTGATGAAACTTATCTTTCCCAGAGGAAAAGACAGCATTCACAACGATTTCACGAATTCAGTCGAAAGTGCACATATCCCACCAATAGGGGATATTCAGATCGTTCATTATGACGAACAGCATCCAAAAATGGGCAGGACACAGAAATTCCGCCTGACATTACTGGACGGTGTTACCGGCAGACCGATCGCGGACGAACTCTATGACGACAAGAGTCCTGAGACCATTACAACCTTTCTTAAGGCACATCTCGACCCAACAAAGCAGACTTTTGTTGTAACTGACCTTTATTCAAGTTATCCTGGAGTATTCGGGAGATTCTTCGGGGAGAACCTGAATCACCAGTTGTGCCTCCTGCACCTGAACAAGCTGATAGTGGGTGATTTTCCGAAACACGGAACCATCGAGCAGGAATTGATGAAATACCGCATGTTGAACATCTTTTACAACAGAGATGCGGAGATTGAGGTTCTGGAAGGAATGGCTAAAGAAGAGCAGATGATGAGACTGAAGGGCGATGCGGAGTATATGGCATGGCTAAAAAGTAATATGTCTATTTTCAGGAAGTTTGTACACGAACGTGAACTGAAACGTAGACGTGAGGACGAAAATCTTTAGCAGAAGACATTTTTTGAGGCTGTGAAGGCGTTCAGTACGTTGATGGTGGAGATCGATTCTTTTGAGGCGTTTGTACAGAAACGATTGAGGATGATTGAAAAGAACTGGAAACACCTCACAAAGTTCTATTTCATGGAAGACGCGCCAGCAACGAATAATTTGGTCGAGAACTACTATTCGGCAAGTCTGAAGACACATAGAAAGAAGCAACTCCGGACTGAGCGGGGAATCAAGAACCAGATGAAACTATCAGCGATGAAAAGGGCGCGGGTACTGGGCAAGTATGAAAAGACGCTTCTGGAGGAATTTTTGATGTTTGTGCCGTTTCTGGATACCGGATGAGGATTTTTTAGTCGTGAATGATGTGTAGGTGTCATTAGCAAAGGCTATCGATTTTTGACTGGTGTGCAGACAGTTTTCGTGGTTTTGTTGGTGGATTGTTGGGGAAATGTGGTAAATCTGGTGTGGATTCTCTGGTCATGGACTTTCAGTACATGCAGAAGAGGGGAGTTGGGTGGGAGTGGTGGGCGGAAATACAGATATCACTAGATTTTTAGACAGTGCCGCTTCAGCCATTGTTTGTAACGTATGACCGCCATGCGATAATAATCTAACCACAACATCTTTACCTCCCGCCCCCACCATAACACCAGAACAATGCACCGAACCATCCTTGGAATCGAGGGCACCGCATGGAACCTCTCCGCGGGAGTTGTGACCGAAACAGACGTCCTCGCAGAGGCGACCGCGACATACCGGCCAAAGACTGGCGGCATCCACCCGCGGGAAGCAGCGCAGCACCACGCCACGCACATCGCGTCAGTCATCAGAAAAGCGATCGAGTCGGCAGGATGCGCACAGATCGACGGCATCGCGTTCTCACAGGGACCGGGCATGGGACCGTGCTTAAGGACGGTTGCAACAGCAGCCCGCGCTCTCGCGCTCTCGCTTGATGTGCCCCTAATAGGCGTCAACCACTGCGTCGCACACCTCGAGATCGGCAGGTGGCAGTGCGGAATCGACGACCCGGTGATGCTCTATGTGAGCGGTGCAAACTCGCAGGTGCTTGCATACAGGGGCGGAAGATACCGGATATTTGGGGAGACGCTTGACATCGGCATCGGAAACGCACTTGACAAGTTCGCAAGACACGCGGGGTTCTCGCATCCGGGCGGACCCAGGATCGAGAGCGAGGCACTTGCTGCGACCGAGTACATCCCGCTTCCGTATGTGGTCAAGGGGATGGATTTCTCATTTTCAGGCCTCATGACCGCGGCAAAGGATGCGCTTACGAAACATTCGCTCGCGGACGTCTGCTTCTCGCTTCAGGAGACTGCGTTTGCCATGCTTGTGGAGGTTACAGAGCGTGCGGTTGCGCATACCGAGAAGAATGATGTGCTGCTTGCTGGCGGCGTCGGTGCAAACACGCGTCTTCGCGAGATGCTCGAGATTATGTGCGCTGACAGAGGCGCGGCGTTTCACGTGCCTGAGAAGAGGTTTATGGGGGATAACGGCACGATGATCGCATACACAGGTCTTCTGATGCTTGCAAGTGGCGAATCGCTTCCAATCGAGGATTCAAAGGTGATACCTGACTTCAGACCCGATCAGGTCGATGCGACGTGGAGGTGACTGAACTCTATGCGAGTGAATACCGACTCTCTGGAATCTTTGCGTGGCTGTGAACCCGAGCTATAGTAGGTTAATTGTAACTACTCAGGTATGTTGATTGGTTGCCCGATTGCGATTCTGTACTTTCTGGCAAGAAAAATAACCGCGGAGGGCGCAGAGGAACGCTAGAAGCATTTAACTGTTTATTTCCCCTCTGCGTCTCTCTGCGTACTCTGCGGTTAAATTCCCGGTTTGGTTACAGTATCCCCTATTTCCCAAGTAGTCCCTGTATAGTGAAGACTCTCGATAGTGGTTTTAGGTACCTGAG
>JAYEGI010000129.1:0-14005 GCA_034659035.1 Methanobacteriota archaeon | reverse complement strand
ACGTCGTTGTTATGGAATTCTTAATGTTAAACATCTATTTCAGCGCATACATCTTGATTTAAATGGATACTCATTATTTACTTGACTAATCACGAAGATCGATTTCACGGGAATTACTAAAGAGCCCGAATCTCTTGCGCCGAAGTACCGGTATAACTACAGCAGTGATCACCCTTCCGAAAACGGGTTGTCCGTAAAATGGATCAGTGAAATAGCGATATACAGCAAGATAGATCCTCTGAAACTGCATTCAATCGAGGTTTCGCCAGGCGAGGCGACACTGGACATCAGTGGCGAGAAGCAGTTCACCGGAGCCGCGTACGATCAATACGCAAGTGAAATGTCAGATATTGTCTTTGTATGGGCAAGCAGCGACGAAACTGTCGGAACGATCGATGCTTCGGGGATATTCACCGCACGTGCTGCCGGGGGGACTGTGATAACGGCGAAGACGGAGGGGGTAGGGGTGCAAGGAACTGCGAGTGTGACAGTGTCCATCCCGGCACCGACAACATCTCCATCTCCAAGTCCGACTCCTTCGCAGGTCCTGACAACGATCGCGGTCTTGCCAGCAGCAGCAACGCTGAATGTCGGTGAGGCGCAGCAGTTCAGCGGGGTCGCGTACGATCAGGATCATAGCGAAATGTCAGATACAGCCTTTGTATGGGCAAGTAGTGATAAGGCAGTTGGGACGATCGATGCTTTGGGGCTATTCACCGCGTATGGTGCAGGAGATGCCACATTAACTGCAGAAAGCGATGGAATGATAGGGTCGGCAGGTGTAATGGTAGATCACCCGACACCAGCACCCGTGCCAACTAAAGCTGAAACGCAACCGGATGACCCGACACCACCACAATCTTCCGTACCTGTGCAAGATCCATCTCCCCGGTCATCCGCAACATCGCCAGCACCAAAAGCAACACCGAATTCATCAGGATTTAAAACTCCCGGATTTGCAGCTATCTTCGCAATCACCGGGCTGCTGATAGTATCTTGCCTGATTAAACGGAAGAAGGTATAAAATGAAACGGAATGTCTACTTAACAGTTCTAATGCTCCTGATAGTTGCGTCTGTGACATCCCATGCAGCCGGGCAGACAGCATCGGCCCATCTGGTGAAGTACGCAGAAGATAGTTCGGTCATGAATGAGACGACCGTAACATATGAATGGATGGAAGCGAATCTACCGGTTCATGGCGACGGGATTACACATTACTACCACCAGGGACCGGTGTTCGGTGAAGACAAGTGGGACCGGAATGAAACGACGAACTTCAAGGACAAAGGAGCGGTAAAAGGAACGGATATCAAAGATCTATGTGATCTGGTAGGCGGGGCTTCTCCTGATGACGAGGTGATGATTCGTGCAGCGGATGGCTACCATGTGGAATTCGGTTACGCAAACGTCTATGAGCCGGATCCCGGGCAGGGTCATATCGTTCTCTGCTGGTACGATAGCAAAAAGGGGTATCCTCCCGACTATTTTAACGGGATGTGTATAGCCTTCCTTGCCGATGACCACGTCTTCGGGAACTGGGACATGCATGAATACCTGCCTGAGCAGAGCCAGCACTTCTTCGGGGACCTCAGCCCATCCACAAATGGGCTTTCTGTAAAGCGGGTTAACGAGATACGGGTATATACCGGCGGATATGCCGGCGATCATGGAGGTCCGGCAAAATCACTAGCCACCTCTACCACCACCCCGGAATCGGATTCGGTATCCGGTTTCGAAGCCTTGTCTGTAATTGCCGGATTGCTACTGGTTGCAGCTATCATAAGGAGCAGAAAATGAAAGAAGAGCGTAACATTCCTGTTCTATTTACCCTCGCTATTGCGTTGGTGTGCATCGGTGTCGCCATCGGTACAACCGGATGTCTGCACCCTTCTCGAGTCGCAGAGGAGAAAATCGATTGGAACCTGACATTGATCGGCGATAGGGAGAGTGTATTCTCGTATGATGAGATCAGGGCAATGCCTTCGTATGAAGGACATGGCGGGTTCTTTACAACCGTTGGAATCGTAAACGGTCCGTTTAAATGCAGAGGCGTCCCCCTCGAAGAATTATGTGACCTAGTTGGTGGAATCAACGATTCGGCAACCGTCTGGATATCCGCATCCGACGGGTATCTGATGGTCTTCACGTATGATCAGGTCAAGGGCGATTTTATCACTTATGATCCTGCAACGATTATGGAAGTGCCGCATAGGGGCATGACCGTGATCTTGATGTATGAACAGGATGAAACGTTGCTCTCCGAGGCGATGGGCGGACCCTTGCGGATCGCTATCGTTTCAGAAGACGAGTTCCTGACAGAAGGACATTACTGGGTCCAGTGGGTGGACAGGATAGAGATTCGATGATGAAATCAATATATATTTTGGTTATAGTAGTAATCGCTGCTGTGATCGTTGCGGCTACATATTTGCCGCATGAGCAAGAGAAAACGGAATTGAAGGTCGTCTATGCAGGAAGTTTGATTGTGCCATTTGGAGAGATCGAGGAGCAATTTGAGAGTACGCATCCTGGCGTGGATGTGCAGATGGAAGGGCATGGGAGCATCCAGGCAGTGAGACAGGTGACTGATATCCACAGAAATGTGGACGTGCTTGTGGTTGCGGATGAAAACCTCATTCCCGACATGATGTACCCTGACCACGCGGACTGGTGCGTCCGGTTTGCGACAAACCAGATGGTGATCGCGTACACCAACAACAGCAGGTATGCAGGTGAGATCAACGACTCGAACTGGTATGAAATTCTTGCACGACCCGATGTTACGTTCGGATTCTCAAACCCAATGCTTGATGCATGTGGATACAGAATCCTGATGGTGACAGAGCTTGCTGAACATTACTATGGTGACCAGACGATCTTTGATGACCTGATAGCATCTAACATCGATCCGGAGTTCACGGTAACAACAGATGGGGATACTACATTCGTGGTTGTACCTGAGACGCTTGATCCGCGAACCGAAAAGATCGTTATCAGGGGTGGAAGTGTGCAGTTATTAGCACTACTCGACTTTGGTGAGATCGACTACGCATTTCTCTACAAAAGTGTGGCAGAGCAGCATAGACTCCGGTATCTGGAATTACCCGCCGAGATTGACATGAGTTCGCCCGAATATGAAGACGACTATAAGAAAGTTACAATTCAGCTTGGATTTCAGCGCTTCACATCCGTGGGGGCAAAGCGGGAGTGTAAACCGATCTTCTATGGGATAACCATACCCAAAAACGCGGCATCGCCAGAACTTGCCGCAGAGTTTGTGGAATTTGTGATAAGTGACGAAGGGCTTGGCGTACTTCGGGTTATGGAACAGTCTACGGTCTCGCATGTGGCTGATAATCCGGATAAAATGCCTGATATACTCAGGTCAGTGGTTGTTGATGAAATAGATGTGTGAGTGGAGAGCGGTGCTATGATTTGCGAGATGCTTTGCATCGTGGACGTTGATATAAACTCCGGCGCTGCGGTGCATGAATGTGCTCACAGGCAACCCGACTCAAAAATCAGTACACATCTATAAACTAACCGGGAGCACAGCCAGACGTTTATCCTGGTGACTTATAACAAGCGCATGTCATAGTACCTCTTTTTCACCCACAGCCATCTGCGTGCTTTCCATGAGATCGGATCGTGGCGGAATCTAATTAATCCTACTGATGCGTCGGTATCTCCAAATAAAAGTTATATGGGTTTGAAATTCAGGTGCTCTAACTATTTTTGTGGATTCCGGTGGGTTCGGAGATACTGTCAGAAACAAAAGATTGATAAAGGCCGCGACACCACTCTATATAACCCGCTTTAACTCAGCCTGGTAGAGTGCGCGGCTGTAGTATGATCATGTGCGAAAGCACACATTACCGCGCAGAGACCGCGATGTCCCCGGTTCGATTCCGGGAGGCGGGATTTTATGCCAGAAACAGACAGGATCGTTATCTGGCCCATCTATTTCGACAGCAGAGTATCAAGAAACGATGGGCGCAGGGTCTCGAGGCGAAGTGCTGTGAAGTCGCCGCGGCTCGATGAGATCGCAGAAGCAGCCAGAGTGCTCAATCACGATTGCACGGTCGAAGAGAAGAAGGCACATCCTGCGGCATGGTGGGAGAAACAGGGGCGGGTGCTCGTGAAGAAGACAGACACTCCGAAATCCTCGATCCTCCGTGAGGTTTGCTCGAAGATGAAGGAGTTACGATCCACCAATTAAGCGTTTTTAAGTTATCCACCCCCAACAGGCGGCGATTTTGACGTTTCCGGTAGGCTTACCAACCTGCGCACAGAGGAATACTTATAGGTTTCACACCCCAGATATTCTTGATGATCGACCTGCACACCCACTCCATATTCAGCGACGGCGAACTGATACCGAGCGAACTCGTCCGCCGTGCAGTGGTGCATGGCTATTCTGCGATTGCGATCACTGATCACGTCGATTTTACGAACATCGAATTCGTGCTGGATGCGCTGAAAAAAACTTCTTTTCTGGAGGAGGAATGGGGCATTAGAGTCCTGTCAGGAGTGGAACTGACGCATGTTCCGCCCGGAAAGATTGCGCGGATTGCAGATAAAGCAAGGTCGCTTGGCGCGGATATCATTGTGGTGCACGGCGAGACCACGTCAGAACCTGTAGCTCCTGGCACGAATGCTGCCGCACTTCGGTCCGACATCGACATTCTGGCTCATCCCGGACTGATCACCCGCGATGATGTGGAATGCGCACGCGAAAATAGCGTGCTGCTCGAGATCACGGCAAGATGCGGGCACAACCGGACGAACGGGCATGTTGCCAGGATTGCGTGCGAGATCGGATGCGATCTAATCGTGAACACGGATGCACACGCACCAGACGATCTGATCACTGAAGAGATGGCGCTTACTGTGGCGAGGGGGGCGGGACTTACTGAGCGTGATTCCTACGCCGCGGTCAGGACGAATCCGGGGCGTCTCGTTGATGCGAAGAGATGAGATCGTAACCACTCAGGTGCCTAAAACTGTATTATGAGACTTCATCTATATCGGCACTACTTGACCTTGGACATACTGGAACCCAAACAAGGAATTTAACCGCGGAGGGGGGTAAAAACTCTTACACCCCCCGTTCCTCTGCGGTTATTTTTTCTTGACAGAAAGCACATGATCGCAATCAGGAAACTGACCAACATACCTGAGTTAGGAACTTCCAAACAAATAGGTTCCCACAATGTACACCCTGAAGTCCCAACCACTCCACACCCGAATGAATTCAGGTGCATCCCTGTTGTTTCATCTCCTATTTCTCAAAAGATACGCTACTGCCAATAATCCTGCGATTGCGAATACAGCTTCGAATCCTGGCGTTGATGTTTTCTCTGCTGCACGGACCTTTATAAGCCAGACATCAAATTTGCCAGCGCCGTAAGAACTTGTCCATCCTGTTATGATGTATCCACCGTCTGAGGTTTGTTGGACTGAAAAGCATATATCTTCTTCTGCACTACCTAAAGTCTTCTTCCACTCTTCATTTCCTTTTGAATCAGTCTTTATCAGCCAGACATCCCAACTACTAGCACCGTAAGAACTTGTCCCTCCTGTTATGATATATCCACCGTCTGAGGTTTGTTGGACTGAAAGACCTTGATAAGAAGCAATTTCCGCACCACCAAAAGTCTTCTTCCACTCCTCATTTCCTTTTGAATCTGTCTTTATCAGCCAAGCACCCATAAAACAGGGGTCATCAGACTCTATATTAGCCGCTATGATGTAGCCACCATCTGAGGTTTGTTGGGCTGAAAAACCTTCTTCAATTTTTGCACCACCGAAAGTTCTATTCCACTTTTCTTCTCCTTTTGAATCGGTTTTTATCAGCCAGACATCAAATTTGCCAGCACCGTAGGAACTTGTCCCTCCTGTTATGATGTATCCACCGTTCAAAGTTTGTTGAACTGAATTCCCGTCATCATTTCCCGCACCACCGAAAGTCTTATTCCACTCCTCATCCCCTTTTGAATCGGTCTTTATCAGCCAGACATCCCGACTACCAGCACCATAAGACTCTGTATTACCTGTTATAATATATCCCCCGTCCGAAGTTTGTTGAACCGAATACCCATAATCAAGTTCTGCACCACCAAAAATCTTATTCCACACTTCGTCTCCTTTTGAATCGGTCTTTATTAGCCAAACATCTGTGGAACCAGCGCCATAAGGTGGTGTTGTAGCTCCTGTTATGATGTATCCACCGTCTGAAGTTTGTTGGACTGAATAACCATCCTCAGATAGATTTGCGCCACCAAAAGTCCTATTCCACTCTTCATTCCCTTTTGAATCGGTCTTTATCAGCCAGATATCAAATTTGTAAGCATGAGAATTGCCAGCACCATAAGAACTTGTCTCACCTGCTATGATGTACCCACCATCTGAAGTTTGTTGGACTGAACGACCTAAATCATCATTTGCACCGCCGAAAGTCTTATTCCAAGCCTCTTCTGGCATCGCTGCCTCAGCTTCTGCGAAAGCACAAAATACCAAAAATCCAAAGATAACAAACAATATTCCATATTTTGTTTCCATTTTCATCTTCCAATTTTTACTTTATTTTTTGGTGCAATATATCTCCCTCATTTTAAGTCACTAAACCCCTGACTTAAGTCCAAGGCCTGTACATAGCGATTTCCTGCCACTCATCTCACCGTTGCGCTCAAGATTAAGTTCATCAGTAGCCATACCAACGAGAATATTGCAAGACTGCCTTATGGATCGTGTGGATTCTATGCATTCGCAATGCAGTCGTCATGACACTTAAACATGAGCGTCGATTTCATAAGTGCTCGTTAAGTGATCCCGCTATACAATGCAGTACCTCTTATTGATGGTTGTGTGACGCCCCAGTACATTATTACCTGTGAGCCCCTTACATGATATCTATGATTCGATGATTCGGTTCCGGGGGCTTGCCCGATCCGGCGGGTTTATACGGGTCATCTACTTCTTCTCAACAACCAGCGTAAGCCCGTCCACATCCTGGATCACCACATCCTCGCCTCTCCGCACCGGCTCTGCTGCAGACGCCCGCCATATCTCGCCGTGAATGTGCACAGTCCCCTCCGGATCGATGTCGGTCTCTGCCCTGACGACCTCTCCGACCAGTTCCTCTCGCCCAGTCGTCGGTTTCGTAAGCCTCGTCTTCATAACAAAACCGAGACCTGCCACGATTATCACGACAGAGAGGATCGTGATTGCGAAGACGGTCTGTCTGAAGTCACTGATCCATTCAGCCGGCATAAACGGCTCCTGCGGAAACATGATAGCCCCGAGAACTATGCATATCGCGCCGCCGACCGTCAACACTCCGAATGTTGGCGTGAGAACCTCAGCTATGAGCAGCAGTATCCCTGCTACGATCAATACCACTCCGAATGTGCTGACCGAGAACATTCCCATGCCGTACAGCGCAAGTATCATCGCTATCGCGCCGACCATCTCAGGAACATACGTCCCCGGAGCTTTGAGGCCATAGATGATTCCATAGAGCCCGATTAAGAAGAGTACGAACGCGATCTGGGGGTTGCTCAGTAAGGTGACTATCGATGCCGCAAACCGCGGCTGCTGCGTGATGAAGATCGCATCCTTCGTATGAAGTGTCACCGATTCCCTGCTCACGTTCACGGTTCTGCCATCGATGGCAGCGGCAAGATCGCGCCTGCCTGATGCGACCACATCGATCACATCCTGCTCCAGCGCTTCCTCCGCAGTCAGCGATAGTCCTTCTGTCACGAACTTCTCTGCTACATCTGTAGACCGGTTTCGGTTCTCCGCGATTCCGCGCATCCTGGCTGCGTACGCATTGACCGTCTTGTTCTCAACCGGCGTCGTGCCTGTTGGTGTTATCGCAATCGGTGTTGCAGCTCCAGTGGCTGTACCGGGAGCCATTGCGGCGATATGCCCTGAGAGAAGGATGAATGCTCCGGCAGAGAACGCTCGCTCACCCTGCGGCACAAACGTGATCACAGGCACCTGCGAACGCTCGATCTCGGATACGATCCCCTCCATCGAGTCTACAAGCCCACCAGGCGTGTTTATCTCGATCAGCACCGCGGCAGCACCGATATCAGTTGCGTGATCGATGCCGCGGGTGATCTCCATCTCAGTGCCTGCTGTGATCATGTCGTCCACCTCTATCACATAGATCACTGACTCTGACACGCCACCTACTGGCGCTATGAGGGCGAGCGACATCGTCAGCAGCAGGATCGTTAGAAGGATTGTGACCCGTTTCATCTCAATCCCACTTTCCCTCCATAGCTCTTTACTTATTCTCTTTACTGAGTCCAAGTGCGCCCATAATTTCTATCGGCAGTGGAATCACAACCGTCGTTGCCTTCTCCTCAGTCGCATCCTTGATCGTCTGGAGCGTTCGGATGTAGAGTGCCCCCGGTTGTTCGTTTAACACCTTTGCAGCATCCGCAAGTTTGATTGATGCCTGCAGTTCTCCTTCTGCATTGATAATCCGTGCCCTACGGTTCCTCTCTGCCTCTGCCTGCGAAGCCATCGCACGCTGCATCGCCTCTGGCAGTTCAACATCCTTGATCTCAACTGCCGAAACCTTGATCCCCCATGGATCAGTTGCATCATCGATGATCTCCTGCAGCTGTTTGTTGATCTTATCCCGCTCTGAAAGAACCGCATCAAGTTCCACCTGCCCGACAACGCCCCGAAGCGTCGTGAGTGCCATCTGCGCGGTTGCTGTCGGATAGTGCTCAACCTGCACCACCGCCTTGCTCGGATCCATCACCCGGTAGTACACTACAGCATTCACCCGTGCAGTCACGTTATCCATTGTGATAACCTCCTGCGGCGGGATATCAAGCACGACCGTCCTGAGATCGATCTTCTTCATCGTCTCGAGTATGGGAATTATGAAGAAGAGTCCTGGCCCTCTTGCATCGACAAGCCTCCCGAGACGGAATATCACGCCGCGCTCGTACTCCTGAACAATCTTTACAGCGCTTGCAAGCACAAACAGCACTACAATTACTATTGGTATTACATATTGTTCCATAATATCACCCAATAAAAATGGCTTTTGTGGCTTATAAGGATTTGTGAATGATAACCACTCGCAAAAACTTTTTGATATATATGAAATACATGAAATTACCATACAAAACGGAGTACCCATGAAGATCCTGATCATCGGCGGCACAGGCGAACTCGGACAGTGGTTTACGAGATTCTTCCAGCGCCTCCATCATACGGTTACGGTCTGGGGAAAAAGCGGCAAGGTTGAGGTCGCTTACGCGTTGGGTGCTATGTATGCCCATGATCTGGACGCAGCGATCCATGAGAGCGATATCGTTGTGATCTCGGTTCCTATCGATGTAACAGGGGCTACGATCGAAGAGATTGCACCGAAGATGAATCGCGGGAGTCTTCTCATGGATATGACCTCGATAAAGAAGATACCGCTTGCTGCGATGGAGAAGTGTGCCCCTGATGGCGTCGAGGTGATTGGGACGCATCCGATGTTCGGTCCGAGCATTCCTACTATCCGCGGGCAGACTGTGATGATCACGCCGTCAAGCATGTGCAAACGGTGGCTTCCGGTCTTGACCAATCTCTTCGAGCACGAGGGTGCGAACGTCGAGATCGTTGATGCCGACACGCATGACCGGGTTATGGCAGTGGTGCAGGGGCTCACGCATTTCGCATACTTAAGCATCGGATCCACGCTTCGGAGCCTCGACTTCGAGGTCTCCCTGTCAAGGAGGTTCATGAGCCCCGTGTACGAGATCATGCTCGATTTCGTCGGGCGGATACTCGGTCAGAACCCGCACCTGTACGCGATGATCCAGATGAACAATCCCCTAATCGCGGAGGTGCATGAGGCGTTCATCGCAGAGTGTACTGGGCTTTCGGAGATAGCAAAGAAAGGCTCTGTGGACGATTTCACAGATCTGATGAAGAACGCGGCATCCCACTTTGGGGATACGGAATCCGCTCTGAGACGGTCTGATAAACTGATCAATACGAAGATCACAGAGTTTGAGGAACTGGTCAGATCGATAGGACACGAGAGCGGTGTGTTACACCTTCATTCAGGAATTATGCATACAGGCATCATCACAAAAGTCGCTCCGAGAACCATTGTCATGGAAGAGGGGCGGAGATCTGTTGAACTAAAGATCGAAAACATAAGACTGCTCAGCCAGGCAGAGTTGCAGGACTGGAAACTTGAAAATCTGCGCAGGTTTACGCGGGATATCTCAGTTATACTGCCTGACCGCGCCGACCCCTCTGTGATCTGTGATGTGATATCGAGGTGCGATGGCGCGGTACGTGCGGATGTAATCGACCGGTACGAGCCGAGACAGAGCGCAACTTTTCGGATCGAGATTCTTGGTGATTGTGACCTTGACCGTGTCGAGGGTGGGATCGAGACGGTTCTTTCCGGTATCGGGTGTGTGCGGAGGGGGTAATCTGCAAGATGAGCAGCCACAGAACCAGAACGCCCGACACCCATTACCCAAACAGTGCCCGAGACCACTCTCGCTCAGAGAAAAAATATCGCAGCCCGGATGTTTGGGCTGCGTCTACGGTTGTATGACCCCAGTACAAAACCCACACAAGGATTTCTTAGAAAGACTTACTGTAAACTATGCATTGGAGTGACACTGCCATATACATCATTGTGAAATGAATACTACGATAATAGCACTATTATGCTATAGTCGTGCTACTGCTTGACTGCTAATGAAATGGCAAGAATTCCTGATCACCCCTCCGAAATCGGCGGCACGTAGTCGAGCACCGTACCATGCGCCTCATTAATCCCCATCGTCGCAACGATGCCCGCGTACCGCCCGTGCAAAAGCCCATCTGCTATCACCGCGCCACCCTGTGCGGATTCTTTCGCGATTTTAGCACCGGAAAATCCTTTCAATGATCGAACAGGTGCAACCGTATCCAACAGCTCCATCAACTCAGCCTTAATTTCCGGAATCCTTGATAGTCTGCCTGATAACAACAATTCTTCCGGCGCCAGAGCGGCTGTGAGTGCAAGAACGTTCTTGACCGCACCCTCGATAAGTGCGCTGCGTGCATCATCGTGCATGGCGAGATCCTCTGGTGCAATCTCGCTTCTGGATATGAAACGCGCGCCCCGGCTGATCATGAACTTTTTTCCGAACCTGCCGAGGAGATATGCAAGTTCGCCGTCGATCGCACCCATCGAAAGAAATCCGATGCCACCGCTGCTTCCGCCGATACCGTCCACAACCCTTCCGGAATCGACAGCGATGGCGGCGGTGTGTGCGAATCCAACCTCCAGCAGTATAAACGATGTCCGGTCATAGTCGATGCCCAGGCTTGCCGCCTGGTCCCGCACTGCAAGCGCGCACGAGCATAACTTATCAGGAGTGCCCATGTCGATCCTGTTGATCTTCCGATATTCAGGAACCGTTGGCAGGTGTATGACCCCGGGGATTGCGTAGACCGGCAGATTATGCTCTTTTAACGTCTCGATGAACCTGCGCATCCCGAGTATCGACCTTCCATCGTCGTTCCTGCGAAGCGACATCAGGAAAATGTCACGGCGTGTTATATCAGCAATTTTTTTGATGGGGATCCCGTACCCGGAGGGTCCGATGATAAGTTCAGGCTCAGCTGTTTTTAGCAGGTCGATGACCGATTCAGGGTCGGACGCGATCTTCTTCGTTGGTATCGATAGATCGAGGGTGACCTTCTCGCCATCCAGTCCAAAGAAGTCGAAACTCTTTGTGCCCGGATCGATTCCGATGACGCGTGTCATGATGGTGAGATGGCTGCCCGGACGTATAAACTTTATACCCTGAAACCGTTGATAATCTCAGATGAAGCGCATATCTGCAATCGAGGCAATCGCTTTGGAACTGACAGATGAGCTTGTAATCTGCAATCTTGGTTATCCGAGCAGGGAACTGTATGCGCTAAAGGATAAGGTGACGCATTTTTACATGCTCGGTTCGATGGGGCTTGCATCATCGATCGGACTTGGGCTGGCGATGGCGCAGCCGCGCAAGGTTGTGGTCCTCGATGGGGACGGCTCGCTTCTGATGAACTTAGGCTCGCTTGCAACCATCGCAAACCATGCGTCCGAGAACTATCTGCTCGTCGTTCTCGATAACCAGTGCTATGGCTCGACCGGATGCCAGTTGACTGCAACATCGTGTGCGACCGATTTGGCAGCGATCGCAACTGGCGCGGGTGTGCATGATGTGCGGAGAGCAGGGACAATTCCGGAGGTACGATCTGGCGTGCATGGCTCGGGCGTGCTCGTGGTAGCGGTAGATCCGGGGAATGCTGATGTGTCGATTATTGATATGGAACCTGTGGAGATCAAGAGGCGATTCATGCGGGAGGTATCAGAGGTTTAGTTACTTCGGAGACAACGATGCTTCCGCGCGTATGGACTCGGGTGTGACTCGGATGAAAGGGTTTTGTGAGTGGTTGGCGACCTGGTTTTCGAAAAGAAAAGATGTTGTTAACAATTTTTCTGGATTTGATAGTTTCTAACATCTCCTGAAGATGTCTTCTTCTCCCAATGTCGGAAAGCGCATTTCAGAATTTTCGAGCAGCACCAAAAGAAGAAGTTCCCCTTTTATATATGCCAAAGTTGCCTTCTTCATCATGGATGAACCTCGTTTTCGAAGCTAAATTTATCACTCTTTCGGGAGTTGGGTTCACAATTACGGTCTTTTCTTTAGGCGCAGTAACTATATCTCGCATCTTTCGTATGTTCTCTGTTTCGTTGATGCAGATGATATGGTTATCGCTTTTTTGCAGCCTATACAAAAATCGCTGCATAAAAGAGCGGCTTGTTGTGTGGACATCCTGAAAATCAATGATGATGTCAGTGTTTTTTAGCGAATCAATAGAATCAAACAACTTGTCCGCTGAATACCGCAATGCTAAATGCGGGCCGATAATGACGTTGATGGATATTCCTTTCTTGGATGGTGAACACATGTACTATCACCTTTGACACATTCGCTTAAGTACGGAGTTACAAATCCACTGTACTTAAGCATATCGATACGTATCGATATATGCTCAATAAAAATTAATAAGTCTTTGAGTGGATTTAATAAAATATAAATGTATCAACCGTCAATATAGTCATAAATGTTAACTTGTGGGACTGGATATGGCGTCCTAATGCTAATCAGGGTCCCAATCAATCGATTTGCACCTTCTATATTATAAACGATTTCAGTATATATATTTTTATATAATGCTCCATTTCTAGAAACCAACAACAATTGAGCATCGGTACCGCCCATGCATGATCTCACTGAGCTGCGGAGGCCGAACCCTCTCGGTTCATCTTTAGTCTTAGTTGAAATTTTTCCATTTATTGCAGATAGAATTGCATCATAGTCAGATGGGATCGCAATACCATATTTTTCAAAACAACCGGGTATTGATATACCATCATCTAATATCGTTATTTCCACTAAACTTTTTCTTTTATATATTTGTGCCATCATACTCGCATTAGAAAATTCGGAGTGTTCGTAGATATTGCCGATAAGTTCTCCGAGTAAAAGAATGAAAAAATTCGCACCACCGTAATCTTTGCCATAATCATATAGAGTTTGTAAGTCACTTATAGCATTTTCTTGCAAATTTATATCTTTTGGTAAATATGTTATTGGCATATATGTTTCCCTCCTCGAGTGGTTTCCTGCCATAATAGTTGAAATATAATTACTAACGTTGTTATTGATTGGTGGAACATATTCCATCGAATCCTTATTATTTTTTAAAAAATTAGCCAACGGAAGTAGACTGGTAGGATAGAACCAGGAACACGACGAGAGATCAATAATATCAGCTCTCTCTGCTTTTTCCCTGAATTTCGGTGAATCGAAATAGACTTACCTTTTACCATCACGGAGTATCGTTGTTTTGTGGGGCATGGTGGTTCAATAATTGAGATGAATTAGATGGATATCCATACCGTTGGATATGCACTT
>JAYEGI010000128.1:0-14108 GCA_034659035.1 Methanobacteriota archaeon | reverse complement strand
CACATATACCTTCGATGCGCCGTATGTTGAGGCGGACTTCTATGGAAAGGATTTTTTATATGAATCAAGTGGCGTTACGATCACGGTTCACGGACCCCACATAAACCTGACCAAAACGGTCGCAGAACCGGAAGGCGACGGAACATACAAGGTAACCCTGAATCTGCGAAACGATGGTGACCGCGCTGCACATATCAACCTCACAGACACCGTGCCTGCTGGCGCTGGTTATATCGAGGAGAGTGCTGAGGAAGGAATCATTGGCGGCGGATTGCCGCTTTCCGAATGGGATCTTGATCTCTACAGGGTCGATGATTCCCACCACATAGCAGTAGAAGGGGTTCTTCTGCCGCCGGGAACGGCGCTTGAGGCGTCCTACCTGATACGTCCTGACCGGTTCGATGAACTGGATCTTCCGTACGCTGAGGCTTGGTTCAGGGCTCGAAACTACTACGAAGGCGTGGTTCGCTCCTCGTTCTGGGAGTCTGGTGCCGAGGTGGTGCAGGCATGGGATCCGTCAGCAGGCGGCTGGGTGACGCCGGATAATGGGTCTATGGGAGCGGGTGTCAATGAGGCAGCGGTACTGACACCTGCCGAACCCTCAGATTCGACACAGTTTAAAACATCGCAGCAGGTTTTGCTGCACAGGTCGGATGGCAATCAAACAAATCAGACAGCATTGCACACATCACCGCAACTCTCCAGCATAACCAACAGACTACCGCACCAGATCAAGGGCGGGATGCGGTGGGCAGGTTCTGTCATTGGGACGGTAGGTAAAATGACATCTACCATTGCAGATACCTCACTCACATTGATTGTGATCCTGATCGCTGTTTCCGGGTTCTCGATGGCGTTTGTACTGTTGCGAGGGGGAGGCCCTCCGGTTTCGCCGGGAACGTGAACAGATGTAAATGACCCTGATTGCCGGTATTGCGGCGATTGCGCGAGAGAGAATCACCATCGGCCCGGATGTTGAAATGTATACACAACCTCCGGGAAATAAACGGCTCTGATGGACGAACCGATGAAGATCGCAGCAACCGCAAAGGACATCGGCAAGTTCGAACGGACGCTGGATCAGATGATGTAAGCTTTTTGACAGACCTTTCTTTTTTTCATCCGAAGTAGCGGATTCTGTTATCATGAATACAATTATCGACACCATGCCCCGCAGCATCGCGTTTTTACCTGTTGATGCGCGTTTGTTAATCTATATAGATTCTAATGTTAACTATAGGTATTTTACGCATACACATATCCGTTGTACAAGATTTATATAGGTGCAGTCACAATCACATCATCAGAGCACGCTGGTAGACAACCGGAGAGTTTCAGGAGTCTGATCCAGAAAAGAGTAGCTCTAACTTGATAAATGGAGAAAACAGAATATGAACATAGGAACAAGAATTAAGGACCTGTTTATAGGAATGTGGGAGGACACTCGTGCGGTATCGCCTATCGTGGCAACGCTCGTCCTCGTCGTCGTGGCAATTACAGGTGCTGCGGCTGTGGGAACGATCATGGGGACGTTCTCATCGGATGTATCCAAAGAATCGAACACCGGGGAGCTTGCAAGCGCATCCTCGACCGAAATCCTGATCGCTGGAAGCACAACCGTGCAGCCGGTATCAGAGTTAATTGCAGAAGCGTACATGGCTGAGCATCAGGGCACCAAGGTCACCGTGCAGGGCGGCGGATCAGGTGCAGGAATATCATCAGCCGGAATGGACATCGTTGACATCGGCGCGGCATCCAGAGACCCGAAGGATGGGGAACTGGAGAAGTACCCAAACCTCAATGTAGTGAAGATCGGCGGCAGCGCAGTTGTTGTGATCGTCCACGACGACGGATCGGGATCAGTGATAACTAATGCCACCAAAGCTGAGATAAATGAGGCATACGTGAATGGCACCTTCTCGGGGAATCTGTCGGGTAGCATAGACAAGGTATTCAAGCGGGCGGAAGAGTCAGGCACTCAGGACACTTTCTGTGGCTGGATTGGCAATGATGCCGACGAATTCGATGACAATGTAGTTGGCAAAACAGGCAATGCCGGTGTGCTTGCAGCAGTCAAGGACACGTCAAAGAGCATAGGATTCGTTGACTTCGGATTTGCAGATGGTGTTAGTGAAGTCAAGATGCTTGACCTCTATGATGACAAGCAATACTTTACAACAAAGTCCAACATCAAGGCTCAGTTGAAGGATACCACTCTTACTGACCTCAGTAATGACAAATATCCTGGCGGGAAGCATGGGTTGACAAGACCGCTTAACTATATCACGAACGGTGACCCAGCCTCTATTGAGCAGGGGTTCATTGACTTCGCGCGGTCCCCGGGTTCGCAAACCTACTTCGAAGAGTGCGGATACTTCGCAATAACCGAGTTTGCGTGAGACCCCCCTGATTTGTGCCTGATCCTTGGGCACAAATCAACCATTCTTTTTTAAAGATGAACCCAGACGAACTCCGGTCAAAGTTACCGCATCTCCTACTTTTAACCTGCGTTCTCGCAACAGCAGCAATCACCATATTTTTTATCGCATTCATATTTCATACCGCGCTCCCTGTATTTGAAAGCCAGGGCATTGGCTTTATCACAGGAACGAAATGGAGTTATTCCGAACAGGTCTACGGCATCAGGATTTTTATCATCGGAACGCTTGTAATGACTGCCATAACCCTTATGCTTGCAGTTCCAGTGAGCGTCTTTACAGCGATATTCCTTTCCGAGTTTGCGCCGGTCCGCGTGGCGGGAATCATGCGCCCGACAATCGAACTCCTCGTAGGCATCCCATCTGTAGTCTATGGTATCTTCGGGCTATTTGTTCTTGAAAATATATTCCAGGATCACATCAACCCGTTCGTAAGCGGCACTCTTGGATTTATCCCGTTCTTCAGTGACCCATCCCCAAACAGCGGAACAGGCGTCCTCCTTGCATCAACGATCCTTGCGGTGATGGTCCTCCCGACGATCACCGCTTTATCAGAGGATGCGATGCGTGCAGTTCCGTTTGAGTACAGGGAAGCATCGTTTGCGCTCGGAGCAACACACTCGGAGACGATACGGAAGGTGGTGCTACCGACGGCATCAGGCGGCATCCTTGCAGCAACGATTCTCGGGATGATGCGCGCGATGGGTGAGACGATGGCGATTGTGATGCTACTTGGAAACTCCGCGCATATCCCGTCATCGGTGCTTGATACCGGGTATGCGATGACCTCAAAGATCCTAAATGACATCGGATATTACTGTGCGATGGATGAGCCCAGAAGCGCGCTCTTCGGGATCGCGGCGGTTCTCTTTGCGATGGAGATCCTCTTTGTGGCTGCTGCAAGGAAGATCGGGGGCAGGTTATGAACAAACGAACACTCGAAGGACATATCTTCAAAGCGATCTCGTACATCGCAGCAGCAATCACCATCCTCACACTAATCGGAATTCTCGGACGGATCACGCTTGAAGCGATCCCCAGTCTCAGCCTCTACTTCATAACCACCCCAGAATCGGAGGTCCCAGGTCTTGGAGGCGGGATCGCTAACGCAATCGCAGGAACACTCCTGCTCTCGATCCTCTCGACCATATTCGCAACACCGCTTGCCGTTGGAACTGCGGTGTATCTCAAGAGGTATGCAAAATCCGGAATCCTTGTGCGTGCATTCGGATTCCTGCTCGAGGTGCTTGCAGGCACGCCCTCTATTGTTCTCGGCATCTTCGGGCTTCTTTTCATTGTCTATTACATGAAGTTCGTAACAGGTGGATTTTCGCTGATCGCAGGAACAATCGCGCTCACAATCCTGATACTTCCGGTGATTGAACGCGCAGCAGAGGTTGCGATAGATACAGTCCCGGCAGAACTCGAGGAGGCAAGTTACGCGCTCGGCGCATCGAAATGGGGCACGATGCGTCACATAACGCTCCCGTATGCGCTTACAGGAATACTCACAGGCATGGTTCTCGGGATCGGGCGGGCAGCAGAGGAGTCAGCGGTAGTGATCCTGACAGCGGGCTACACCCAGTTCATGCCTGAATTCAAAGTGCTACCGCGTGAAGGGTTGATATTCGGGATGAAGATATATCCGTTCCAGGATCTCACAGCAGCGCTTCCGATCACGGTGTACCGGTCATTTGAGTTCCCCCACCTTATCCCTGCATCAAACGGGTTCGCAGCCGCTTTTGTCCTGATCGTCGTCGTGATGCTAATCAATGCAGCAACAAGAATGCTGCTATGGAGGAGTCGGATTGGTTAAATTTGGGTTCAGACTGAAGCGGAGAGGGGTGGCATCTCTCGACCAGTGGTTTTCTAAATCCCTTCCGATGGTTGGGTTATGGCAAAGAAGATTTCAAAAACCATTCCGGAAGATAATAAAAAACCCCCTCAACCAAGCGGGAGATGGTCCTGCAAAATCCCGCGAGAAATTCGAACAGGCATTTATGGAAGCGTTCGGTCTGACCGGAAACGGTTCTGCAAAGCCGCCAGGAAGATTACAACAGATGCTCCAGCGAATAATGCTATGGAGGAGTCGGATTGGTTAAATTCAAGCTTACAAAAATACTGCGCAGAAAACGCGCACCCCTCGAACCTGCATCACCGCAAGATATAACATCCGCTTCCGGGACTGTCACGGAACCGGCGGAACCGGCGGAACCTGCCCCATCCGGGGAGCAATCTGCGCTTGGAACTGCCGCGAAAAGGAAGAGATCCAGGTTCAGTCTGAGGTGGAAGAAGCGCGTCTCTGCCGATCAAGCGGGAGACGATCCTGCAAAACCTGCGAAACATTCAAAACCTCCAGGTAAATTTAAACGAGCACTTAAACGGATACCAACGCTTGGAGAGATCGACAGGATCGGGTCAGATGACATACAGAAGCGAATCAATCTGTATCTAACTCCAAAAAGCAAATCCGTAATGACTCTTGGATTCAAACTGGGCGAGGTATCGGTTCCAGTTCTTGGAGTGCCGTTCTCGGAGGTGGATGTCACCTATTCGGTAGATCCACCGTTTCAGTACGTGAATGTCCGTTTCGATGGCGAAGAGCTTGTTTATCATACCGTCGAACCTCTGCTGAGCGAGGGCGAGTTGAGATATTCAAAGATCATCGAAAACGCGTTTGAGAAAATGATCCAATCCGAAATCGTGATAATTGGGGCTAAAAATCGTGAAGAGTACTTAAAAGACCGGTTTTCGATGATCATCAGCATATACTTGATGAATCTGGATTATTTCCAGCAAGGGAAGATGTTTTACCATCTCCTGAAGAAGTACATCGGGTACGGGAAGATCGACGTCCTGATGAAAGACCCTTATATCGAGGATATCACCTGCAACGGGCCGAATTCCCATATCTACGTTAATCATCGGATATACGGCTCTGTACGGACCGATGTCGCCTTTGAGGAGGTGGAACTGAACAACTTCGTGATGAAGATCGCGCAAACGGCTGGCAGGCATATCTCTGTGCTCCAGCCGATACGGGATGCAACGCTTGTAGACGGCAGTCGCATAAACATCACACTCGGGCGGGAGGTCACAAGAAAAGGGTCAACCTTCACGATCAGGCGGTTCAGGACGAATCCGGTATCCCCGGTCGATCTGATCAAGTATGGAACATTCGATTCGAGACAGCTTGCATACCTCTGGATCATCCTCGAATACAAACGCTCGGTACTGGCAGCCGGCGGAACCGCATCCGGAAAGACCACGACCTTAAACGCGCTCTGCGCATTCATACGCCCGGAACATAAGATTGTCTCGATCGAGGATACCGCAGAGTTAAACCTGCTGCATCCGAACTGGACGCAATCGATCACAAGATCCGGATTCGGAGGCGAGGCAGCCCTCTCAAAAGCGTCAGGGAACGGATCCGGCAAAGGCGGGGCAGCAGGCGACATCGAACTCTATGATCTGCTCACTGCTGCGCTGCGGCAGCGCCCTGAGTACATCGTGGTCGGCGAGGTGCGGGGAAGCGAAGCTTTCACGCTCTTCCAGGCGATCTCGGTCGGGCACCCGTGTCTCGGTACGATCCATGCAGGATCTATGAAGGAACTCCTCTCAAGAGTCGAGTCAAACCCGATGAACGTTCCACGAAGTCTCTTTTCAAGTGTGGACAACGTCATCTTCAATTCGATGATGAAGAAGGGCGAGCATTACATCAGACGGGCATCGGGCATCGTTGAGATCATTGAGATCGATCCCGATCGCGGGGACCTGATCACAAACCCGATTTTTAAGTGGGATCCTGTCTCTGACACATTCTCATACAGCGGAAGTTGCTCCCTCTTCGTAGGGATAAGAGAAGAGTTTGGAGTAAAAGAGGGATATCTCTTAAATGAATTGGATGACAGGGCAGAAATGCTGGATCACCTTGCAAATAATGACATTACCGACTATGAACGCGTTGTAAATGCGATAAGAACGTATTCAAGAGATAAGGATGCGATGATGGAGAAGATAGCGTGAAGTTCATAGAACGGTACAAGATGTTCTGTTATCATTTCGGACGGTATATCGATGAAACGCCGCATGATTCTATTGCAAATACACTGTACCAGTCTGATGTTGAGATGACGTCCGGAATGTTTGTCTCGCTTGCAGGTGTTACCGCTCTCGTTGCAGGAGCTATGATGTTTGTTTCATCAACCATCCTCTTCAGGGGTGATCTGGTCTATGTCACAGCCCTCTCCGTACTCACTTTCGGGCTCACGCTCGGTGGATTCCCGTTTGTGCTGTACAACAGGATATCTGCCAAGAAGATGAATATTGAGCAGGAGCTTCCATACATGCTCGGCTATATGTCGGTACTTGCAAGCGCGGGCACGTCGCCGATTGATGTGGTCAGGAGAATCAGCATAGAGGATTATGGTCATATATCAAAGGAGTTCGGAAAGGTAATATACCGGGTCGATATCCTTGGCGAGGATGCAGTAACAGCTATGAACGCTCTGATATACAATACGCCATCTGAGATGTTTCGGGCGATCTGTATCGATCTTTCAAATATCATACACTCAGGGGGTGGGTTTAGGGATTATCTTGAGATAAAATCAAGGGATCTGGTGACTATGCGGAGACTGATCCAGAAGGAGTTTGTGGATTCGCTCTCTGTTTATGGCGAGGGGTATCTCGGCGGCGTTGTGATGAGTGTTGTGCTTTCAATCCTCGGTATTGTGGTCTGCGGCGCGCTCGGCATAGACATGGGAATCTTTGAGCCGCGGGATCTCTTTAACATCTTTGTCTACTTTATGATGCCGTTTGTAAACATCATCTTCCTTGCCATGCTCTCTATGAAATATTCGAGGAGTCCGGTATGAGCAGGAGATTCGTCGCGTTAACGGCGGAGCCGTCGACGCCCGGGACGAAGAATTTTTTGCGGGCGTTATGGGTGCGTACATGCAGGTATGTGCAGATCATAAAACTGAAATACGACATAAAGCGGGAGTACTTCACAGTGGTGATTCCTGTGCTCGCTGCAATCATACTCGTCATCGCAGCGGCACTCACAGGTCATGTCCTTACCATCTGGGAAGAATCGGGCACTGGCACGGGCAGTGGCAAAGATAGTGCGCGGCTTGCTGCATATCAGGCACTTGTGAAGGAGATCGGGGAGGTCGGAGATGGTGGAGGTGGTGGAAAGCGCGGAAGCACGGACGCGCAGGAGAAGACTCCTGGGACGAAACCAGATGACGACCTGGATCATATAATTGTATTTGCGGTTTTGATTGCGATCATACCGTATTCAATCGATACGTACCGCCAGAAGAGGCTTCTTAAGAGACGCGAGGTCGCATACAGCGAGTTTCTCTTCAAACTATCCGAACTGATGCGGGGCGGCATAGACCCGATTAGGGGTGTTATCGACCTATCGACAACCGATCTTGGGGCGATCACAGGCAACGTGAGAGGTGCTGCATCCGCTATGGTTCTTGGACACTCGTTTTCGGATGCGATGAATAATATGGCGAAAGCACTTGGGAGTAAACTGATCACAAGGTACACAGCCCTTGTGGTACAGGCAGCATATACCGGCGGCGCGGTCGCAGACCTCATACTCAGAACGTCGGAAGATATGCGGTCTGTTATCGGGATAGAGCGTGAGAAGGATGGAAATCTAAAACAATACGTCGTTATATTTTATCTTGCACAAGGAATCATCGTTATGCTGGTATACATCCTCTCGACCTCGCTTCTTCCGCTGATTCAGGGGGTGGGGATGGAACTTCTCTTCGGGAATTCAGGAGTGTCCGAGATAAACTTTGAGCGCGGATTCTTTCACATGATTATGTTAAACGCGCTTTTTGGCGGAATCATCATCGGTCAGATCGCGGAAGGTGAGATGAAGCACGGACTCAAGCATTCCGCAATTCTGATGATCGCATGTTATATTGCATGTACCGCGCTAATCTTCCCAAGCCCACAGGCAGGAGAAATGAGGATCGAACTGGTATCGGGTGGTGGTCAGGAAGGGTTTGGTGGAGTTCCGCTCATGGAGCAGGTCGTCTTCAATGTCACTGATCTATGTGGAAATCCCGTGCCCGATATCTATATCAAGATCGGCATATCACCGGATGGTAGTGTGAATCCGCGAATTGCGAAGACAGGATCCGACGGTATAGTGAATGTGATGGTGGTTCCGGGCGCGGATGAAGGGGTCTATGTAATTGAGGCAGTAGCTGGCGATGCTGTTGGGCGGGTGAACGTTCGGGTGCTGTCCGGGGAGTGAAAGTATGCTTTGTGGGTCGTATGCGGCAGTTTCTTGAGAGGATCGTTTTTTTTTCGGGGGGGTGAGCTCCTATTTACCTCACCCGGAACACAAAGTTAAAAATCCGGTAACTACTCAGGTATGTTGATCGGTCTCCCGATTGCGATCCTGTATCTTCTGGCAAGAAAAATAACCGCGGAGGGCGCAGAGAAACGCGGAGCACTTAACCGTTTATTTTCCCTCTGCGCCCCTCTGCTTACTCTGCGGTTAAATTCCCTGTTGGTTGCAGTATGCTCCATGTCCTGGAGAGTTCCTGCATAGTGAAGTCCCCTGAATAGTGGTTTTGGGTACCTGAGTAGTTACAAAATCCGGAGAGAACAAAAGAAGATCGTGCAAACCATTTCTCTGCAAATTCCGGAAAAGGTGATGCTGACTGCTAAAATACCACGCCAGCACTTGAAAAAGGAACTGATGAAGGAGCTGGCATTACAGATATATCGCGAAGGCATCGTCTCATTCGTCAATGCCAGACGGCTGGCGGGGTTGAGTGAAATCGAGTTTCACTATCTGCTCGGTAAATGACATGTCCTGCATCAATATGACAGCTCCTACTATGAAAAAGACCTTGAAAATATAGAAGCGTGGCGAGCCGACAATAACCATCGCGGACTCTACGCCACTGATTAATTATTGATCGAAATATTTGATTGCACGGTTTTACCAAATGTCAGACTCAAAAATGATTGAAATAATGAGAAAGTCCAATCCCCTCAACTGATGCGATAATTGCAAGCTACAGGTAAAGCGCGGAGGATAACAAGAATTACAACCTTTGATTCCGATTTGAAGGGGATTGGCTTCTTAAATTCTATTGACTTGTAGGGCTGATATCACCCGACCCGCTCCCTCGTATCGATGGATATACCATCACCCGTTATGTAAAACGGTATCATCTTTCTCATCGGCAGGATGCCTTTCAGTTTTGGAATATTGATGAACCGGTTTATCTTATCACCTGTGTATGTGGTTCTGAACTGGATGATGCCGTCCACCATCGATCTCATGATTCGTTCAACCCTCTCCTCAAGTATGCCTATATCCGCTGCCAGAAGAAACGTTGTACCACTGTATCGGCTGACATTGACCAGGGGATTGAGCGCGTCCGCCAGTACGTGAGCCTCTTCATCGATGAAGAGCGATGTGAAGGTATCCACGATGCAGATATCCGTCCCTGATATGTTCCGGAGCGATGGATCGATCAGGTGATACAGATTCTTGTGCTTCAGGGTATCTTCCCGGCACATATCATGGAGTGCTGTTCGGTCATTGAAATCCCCGAGTATTGTGAACATCTCCGAATTTATATTCAACCCAAACATCGACATCTGATCGAGCACATCGTCTCTCGATCGCTTTGTTGAGATATACAGCACCTTTTTTCCGATTTTCATGGCATCAAATCCCACCTTCTGTATGAATATACTTTTTATGCTGCCTAAATCCTCTTCAATCAATAATACACTTTTTTGCGGGATTTCTTCCATCCCAATGTTTCTTAATATCATTATTATCCAGTCTTCAATGTTGGTGTTCATAATGTTTTTGCTATGTCTTCTACATAGATTCTGTTTTGATACATAGAATATGCGGGAAAGATATATAAATATCGGATCAGATGATATGCATGATGTATCATGACGAATCCGGTGTATCTGTCATCATCGGCACACTAATGCTCATCTTGATCACGATAATCGCAGCATCCGGGCTTGCGCTCATGGTGTCCGGGATGCAAAAGGGTGCGATGGAGCGCGAGAGTCACCTTGCCGCGGTGGAGAGCGAGAATCTGAGGATCATCTCGATCAATCCTGTCGGCAATTCCACACACTGGCATTCGGTCAATGTCACCATCATGAACCTCAACACCGAGGACTCGCACTTAACAGCGATCAGTCTGAATGGCGTGCACGCAATGAACTATAGGGCTAAGGATGCGTCTGGCGATCTCGATTATTACAGAAGATATCCCACAGAATATAATTTCAAGAAGAGAGTCAGAGTCCCTGCTGCAGGAAGCAAGGAGATTTGCCTGGATTTCAAAGGGACGGATATCAATACCAGCGAGGATCTCGATCTATCTGGCTGGACAAATAATAGCAAGAATTATACATATCCTCTGTCGAACCATCCACATGTGGCGTATCCGTACGTGTTATATCCCGACATGGATTACAGCGCAACCGTCAAGAATGTAACCGATGCATCCAATATCACCGTCATCCCTCGCGATGTCAATTATAAAATGGATCGTACTGGAAACATAACGCTCAACGGCAGTGCTTATGGCGGCAACATGACCAATAGCAGTGACTACAATATCACATCCAAGACCACATTTGATACATTCACCTCGCTCCCCCCTGTATACTGTGACGAGCCCCTCACAATCGAGGTGATCACCTCGCTTGTAAATGTCTTCAAGCGAACCTTTATGCCGCCTGTGCCGCTTGCAGAAGTGCAGGTCAAGAGTGAGTGTGTGAATGCGTCATCCAACGGATTCAGAGATGTTTTGACACTGGATGCATCAGAGTCGTTTGATCCTGACGGATATATTGTGTGGTATGGATGGAGCATACGTTATGGCTGTGACCCGTGGTGGTGGGAGTATGTAAACAATGAAACATTCAACTGTGTAGACTGCAATACTCCATGGAACTTGAGTTGCAGAAGCGACTCAAATTTTGATAGGATCGTGAACAGTGGTCTAACTGTGTCGAACGAAACCGTGGTGTTCGGAACTAATTTAGACAATGCAAATTACACGATTGATGCGCCAAATGGAACTGTAACATGCAATTGCAGCGGCAACATGTCGAACGATACGGAATGTATTATCACATACTGCTACAACTGCAATGCGACGGAGGGGGCGGTGCACCACCTAACCGGGATGAAGGTGAGGGTGAACACAGCGAATCTTCATCCCGATCATTGCGACGAATGCGGTCCCTTCCATATCGACCTCGATGTAATCGATGACACCGGGATGATCGCGAACCTTGCCTGGCGGTCAGGAGAGATATATATCCCTGTGAATGAAAATTTTAATAATTCATAAATCTCATCGATCCGGAAATATCACTATTCCGTGAAATAAGGGGCAGTGTCCTGGACATATAGAGATCATGGTTTATAGGATGCTCCCTGAATTTTCAGGGATGTTTGAAAGCCAGGTCTGAGTTGGATTATATCCATTAGACCTTCGCAATTCAATTTGTTCGTCACGAATTTCTACCCACGTATATGAATCGACCCAATCACCGCAATCATACACCCGGCCATCGATAGCTCGTGGTGTGTGCGTGTGCCCTATGATTATCCGACAATTGTATTCTGCCCCATATTTACATGCTTCCCTGTGGATTCTTTGAACCGCTCGCCTATAAACACCATTCAAATTCACCATTCCGGACGGAGAGCGCACGAACCGCTGACATGTATTCGGGAGATATTTGCATACCTGTCTGCTGACCCACCACGAACCGTTGTAACGATGGCAGATATCGAACTCCCATCCATGCGTGATATAGATGTCCGGTTCGGAATCGCAAGGAATAACTAGATCCCGATCAGTAGTAAGACCATTCACATGCTGATTGATCATATAATCATGATTGCCGATCAGATACGTACAATCAATATCATGCTCCACGATGGTCTGTCGTAACAGTCGATATGTCGGATGGTTATGGATTTCATCCCATTTAGACTTCCACAGATCGAGAATGTCTCCCGCGAAGATAATCTTCTCAGCTTTTGGTAGCGTTTTTTCGATAAAATGGTCTAAAGCAAGGTAATTTACAGCGCTATCCCCGATATGCATATCACTCACAACGATTTGCATAGTATCACATCACCCCCATGGTATATATGTTTTCTATGAATCGGTACTAACTACAATATAACGCGAACGTCATAGTGGCGTGACAACCTCGCCTATTGCATAAGCTACATATTATATGGACGTATGTACCACTATGCTTATATACTTGTTGGTTAATTCCATCTTATGCCCCTGAACAGCGCGGAGAAGAACTTAAAAAAATCATCAAGAGTGTCCGGGATGGAACATTCGAATACGATAGCAAAGAGCCGGTTAAAACCGACTGGGCACAATATGATCAAGCGCAGATCTATGAGATGATCAATTATCTGAATAACATACGGGATCTTGTAAATCTTGCCGATAAACGAATAAAAGAACGAACTCCGCCCAAAAAACGGGGACATGGTAGACCGCCAACTGATCCTGCTGACATTGCAAAAACTCTACTGTTGCAAACGTATATGGAATCGTCAAATAGGTTAGCTGAAGGGTTCTTGCTTCTATTCCATGAGAAATTGGGCATAAGCAGCAGTTTTTCATACAAAACAATCGAACGCGGATATGATCGAGACCGAGTGAACGAGATTCTGGATGAAATCGTAGTGATAACCAATGAAAGCGTAGAAGGCAAAGAGGAGACTTTTTCGTTCGATGGTACGGGATTTAGTGCATCGAACAAGGAGAACTATGCAGATAAACGATAAAAACAGAATTCTAAGAAGAGAAATAAGAAAGCAAAGTCTGCAATCTCTGTAGGGGAGGATCCAGCAGATGACAGTTTCCCTGAGTCAAACTCGACTGGCACGAAGAAAGGGTTCTCTTATGCGGTCCTGGGAATAGGAGTTCGACATAAGCTAATTTCAGGCCTATTCATAAGCCCAAATCACTCAGTTGGAGAAACTACGATGTTTCCGGAGGCTTTTTATCAGACGCTCAATTGTCATCCCAATCTGGATAGTGCTCTTGGAGATGGTATTTACGGGTGTCGATGGATCACTAATCTGGTTTCGGAAAATAACGCCACGCCATACTTCCTACCGCGTAGTAATGTGACTTTTAAGAGCAAAAGGGCTCTTGGGTGGTGTGATATGCTTTATTCGCTCTGGGAAGATCCTCAGGAGTGGTTAGAAAATTATCATATGCGTTCGATCTCGGGTATGTGTTTAGCTCCCCCGCATAACCACCCATCCCACTGTTCTTCCAGATCGATCTAAAACCCATTCTCGACCACAAAACTTCTATATTATTACTGTAATAGTCTTCTAAGAGGACGATGGATAAGGACGCGATCATCAAGCAACTTAAAGACACGATTGACCAGTTCAAGCGTGAGACTGAGTTGCTTAAAGGACGTATAAAGGAGCTCGTTGCCAACTGGCTATGTATGAAAACGCACATACTCCACCAAGTCTGAAGCGTGGCGGCAAGCGCAAGAAGGATCAGAATAAAGGAGGTGGGAAGAAGCCGGGGCAGAAGAAAGGACATAAAGGTGTGACGAGACCTCCGGCAAAGCCGGATA
>JAYEGI010000127.1:0-14167 GCA_034659035.1 Methanobacteriota archaeon | reverse complement strand
CACGCTTTCAAGACCAGTCAATTCAAGACCCAGTGAAACAGCCGTTGTTATTGGCAAACAAAGATGACCTGTAAACCCGGTATCCAAAATTCCATCAGTAACAATTTCTGCTCTGCTACCAATAATCTTCGTTTGTATAATTGGCGATCCAGCAGAGTATATTTTTCCTTTTATCATTTTATCTCCCTTTGAACGAAACTGCCGCCCGGTAACCAATCCGCCCCAGATAGAATACATTTCCCGGATACGCTCCCCTCGCCTTCTTATCCGCTTCAACACTCGTATCTCCGATGAAGTAATCACCACTATTCACTTCAATCGCCACGAACTTGCCGCGATAGTCCGTCTTCAACTCTTCTGAGATTCTCTTGAAGAGTTCTCTCCCTTTCTCTCCTATTCCGCGAATGTCGACTTCAGGTTTCATAGTTATGGATCACTCCTTCCTAACTAATAATTATTCCAATTCTGCATCCTCAAACATAACTCCTGCCCCAGACCTCGATCGAATCCTCCTCGCTCGCAGCATTCACCGCCGCAGCCACCCGCAGCAGGCGGGTCATGCCGCCGCCTCCGCCTGCGTGCCCACATAACCCGCGCCGCCATCACCATCCACAACCCGACGTCCGCCCGCCGCCGTGCCCGCGCATGCAAGCAGCAGCACCGCGAGCACGCCCGCGCTGAGAATCGTTCGCAAAACAATATGAGTTTCGAGCAGGGGGGAATATCTTGTCATAACAATCAACTCCGCTATATTACATTCCACACACGCTATACTCCCATAAGTACCTTTTGCATCACAGAGACTATCATGCTGAAATCTGTGAAATCGGTGTTAATCTGTGGCTAAAAGTTTTATTTGCCACTGATTAGCACGGATTTTACCCACATGTTATTCGAGCATGTACACCCCATCTACCGCCCCTTCTTCCCTTTCCCAGTCTGCCCTCTCCGCTCAAAGTGCATGATATAGATGTCAGGTCTTGGCATCTTACCGCTTGCTGTGGCAAACTCGGGATAGCACCGGTCGCAAAGTACACGCCAGTTGACCGCAGCAACGACCGAACTGCCTGGAATGAGTCTTGCAAATATGAAACTTGACGGAATTTCAAGACGCGATGCGACATCTTTAAAAAATGAGAGCATCTGATCCTCGAAGACCTCGATGTCATCCAGTTCGAGTCCACGAACGTTCACTGTGATGCCGCTGCATCCACACGGCAGCGCGAAGACGTCCAGTTCTGTGATCATGACCGCCCTTGCAAGCATCTTTCTCAGGTTATTTTCGATATCGCTCCTTATCTGTAGGATTTCTTTCGTGATCATGCGCTCACCTCAGTAATACCTGCCATCTCGCTCCATAGAACCAGCTCTTCATTCTCTGTGCCGCCGCCCGCGTACACCTTGACAGCCCGGTCTGTCAGTTCCCTGCAGAACCCACAGTTGGCGCAGATGGTCGGGCAGTTCTTCCAGTGGTCGATTGCGCCATCAAAGTCCCGGTTTGAGATGTAGTACAGGTCTTTGAGTGCTTTTGGACAGTCGAGCAGATCCATCAAGTTGCCCTCGTACGACTCGTCCGTATACGCGCTGACGCAGTTTAAGATCCAGTTGACGTAATGGGTTCTGCCGCCGATCTTGAAGACGTCGGTAATGTCTGCATACTCCTTGATATCCTCCGGTCTGATCCATGGCGAGATCGTGATCAGTTTCGGATCCTTGATCCGGAGCATTATGCATCTGTCGTAATAGTAATCGTCAAGTACGTTCGGACGGGGTTGTGGGCCGAAGGCGTGTGAGAAGAAGTTGAAGTGCGCATACCGAAACGGGCACTGGTACAGACAGCCCTCGTTCACGAGCAGTTTTATTTCGCAGTCTACAGCATCCCTGATCGCATGGAGGACGTCAAAGTGCCTGTGCACATCAGGATCGACCACGATCGAGTGCGCGCCAAGATCCTCGTAGAACCTGGCTTTCTCTGGCGAATCCACAAACGACAAGACCGATACGACCGGAAGCATCTCGAAATCCCTTGCGATGATCTCGACAAGATACGGGTCCGCAACAACGATGGTATCGACTCCACAACTGTCGAGCTGCCCGAGATACCAGTGGATGAGGTTAAAGCCCTCCGGCGTCAGTTGTCGCCCGCCGAGACACGAACTGTTGAGCACAATCTCCACCTTCACACCATTCTTATGCGCATACTCGGTCTGCTCCCTGATATCCTCGATCTGGGGCGAACTTAGATTGCTTCTGCCAGTGCCAACGTAATCGGGCGAGCCGGCCATAAATATCGAGTAGATGTCCTTTCCTGCTTCGGATACCAGTTCCTTGAGTCCATCGAAGTGTCCTGGGTGCGGTACGTACAGTCTCTTTTTCATGGTCTTATATCACCTACGAGCTTTATTGCATTTAAAACTTGTTTTGTCATTTGGCGGCACAATCTAATTATTCAGTGAAATCACTCTGATTTTGTGGCAGATAAATTCACGTAATGTCAAGTAAGACTCATAGCGCACCTCTTGTTTGGAGTAATAGCCCCGAGGTTGCTATGAGCCCCTACTATAACCAGACTCGAAGATTTCCCTCATCCGGCTTCCGAATTACATCCTCTACGGATTCAGATTGTATAACGAGTGCTATATCTTCGAGACTTTTGGGAGTGAATTAAATAAAATGAAACGAGTAAACTAAAGCCCAGTTGTAGCTTTTCCGCTGGCAACGTCAGTTTACCCATTTGAAGGTGAGTCTCACGACCTGATGGTAGAAGTTTTGCATCCAGCGGAAGTTACCGCTCATCCCATTGTGGTGGTAGTGTCCAGGTAACTTTAGCCCAAGCACCTTCCACCAAACTTCCAGCTTGACAAGATTTCGGATACGCTTCAACCATATATTCATGCATAGCATCTTCGGTCTGAACTTCTTCGGGTGACGTCTTCCGCCCAAGCTTGAAGTTGTCTCGTCGAGACTTGTTGCATATAGTTACCGTAAACCCGGAGATTGTCAAAGGTTTCGCATTTCCGGCCATGTTGCTTCGCTCTCGTGCATGCGCATTAACGCTGATGTGCTAGCGCGAGAGTGCTCCAATTGATCAGAAACGACAATCCTGAAAAAGCGAACCGATTTTGCGTACTTACGGGGGAAAAGATGTTCGGAGAGAACGCATACTGGCTGCTGAAGGAAGTGCTCGAATCGATGGAAATGCATCAGGACATGTTAATATTATATAATAAATATTTAAATCATGGATGTGATCCGAATATCAAGCGGGAACGGTTAATGGCGGGTTGGGTTGCTTAACCGAACACATACGCAAAGACCCCACGTAATTTCCGATCGATATATCTCGGTCAACTATTTTTAGTTGACTTTATCGCATATAAGCCCGAAATGTATTTATACAGGTCTCATAAACGCTATATTACGCTCATATTCCGTGATGATGGCACATAACCACAACTGAGGTACCCATAATGAAAAGAACCGCAATATTAATAGTTGCAATTCTGTTTTGCAGCGCAATCGCACTTGGATGCGTTGAAGAGGCGCGGGAACCTACTACAACGACTGATGGAACCTCCGGGGAACTTACGCACCCGGCGACGGAAGAACCGCATTCACTCCTTGTTTATTGCGGTGCAGGGATGAGAAAGCCGATGGATGAGATCGGATCACTCTTCAAAGAGGAATATGGTATATCTATAAACTACAACTACGCCGGTTCAAACACGCTCCTCGCCCAGATGGAACTCCTGCAGAGGGGGGACGTCTACATGCCCGGAGCAACATATTACTTCGATATTGCAAAGGAGAAAGGAATCACCGACTATGAGCAGCGTATCGCATATCATGTGCCGGCAATAGCGGTACCGAAAGGAAATCCCGCGGGCATAACATCTCTTGCCGATCTTGCAAAGCCCGGAGTTGCAGTTATACTCGGAGACCCAAAGGCAGCAGCGATCGGAAAACTGGGGGATAAGATACTTGAGAAGAACGGGATCTATGATGCCGTGAAGAATAATACCATCTCCCGCGGCGCAACCGTGAACGAACTCATTGTTTATACATCCATGAAACAGGCGGACGCATCGATAATCTGGGCAGATCTGATCGTGGACAATGAAAAGATGGAGCTCGTAGAGATACCCCGCGAACAGAACATAATAAAGATCATTCCAGCCGGCACGCTCACGTTTTCCGAAAAGAAGGATGCTGCAACGAAGTTTGTGAATTTTGTTGCATCCCCTGAAGGAAAAGCGGCCTTTGAGAAACACGGTTTCACGGCATATCCTGATGAAAAATATGAGGGCAAACAGCAATGACCAGTATAACACATACCCCAATCGGAATCATACACTCACCATTCACGAATCCTGCGGATACGCCGATCCAGGGAGTCTTTGCAGACGGGGCGAGAGGCGTGGTGGAGATATTTCCGGAATACGCTGATGGACTTAAAGACATCGGTGGATTTTCTCACCTGATCCTCCTCTATCATTTCCATCTTGCGGAAGGTTATTCATTGATCTCAAAACCATTTATAGGGGACAATGAGAAAGGAATCTTCTCGATAAGGCATCCAAGACGACCGAATCATATCGGAATCTCTATTGTCAGACTTGATAACGTCAGAGATAACATGCTTGCGATTTGCGATGTTGATGTCCTTGATGGGACGCCGCTTCTGGATATCAAGCCTTTCGTACATCAGTTCGATCACAGGGTGGATATACAGAGCGGCTGGGTGGATGATCAGCACATCGATGAGGTTAAGGACAAGACCCCACGGAACTTGGGGGAGTCTTAAGTACATGCTAATCAAGGAACCGACACTTAAGATCATCACGATTTCAGTTACATTGTTTCTGGCTATCTTTATCCTGTCGCTGCTCGCAGGTATTGTTACGCACACGAGCCTGCAGAGCTTGCTTACAAGTATCGCGTCCAAAGAGATCAGGTTTGCGATAAAATTGAGTTTGATCACATCCGTAATATCTACCTTGATGTGCATCGCGGTCGCGATACCGGCAGCATACGCGCTTGCACGCTACGATTTTTACGGCAAGACGCTCATCCAGACTATAGTGGATCTTCCGCTTGCATTGCCGCCGATTGTGGCTGGAGTCGGGCTTCTACTCATCTTTGGTACAACTTCCTTTGGAGCATGGCTTTCCAGTTCCGGGCTAAAATTCGTATTCACGCCGTACGGAATTATCATCGCACAGTTCACTGTGAATATATCGTTTATGCTGCTGATCATGCGTTCGACGTTTGAAGGGATCAGTCCGAGGTATGAATACGTTGCCCAGACGCTTGGCTGCAATCCGATGCAGGCATTCCTGCAGACAACGCTTCCCATGTCAAAGAACGGGCTTGTAGCCGGAGGGATCATAACATGGTGCAAAGGTATCGGGGAGTTCGGAGCTGCCCTGATGCTCGCCGGGGCAATACGAATGAAGACTGAAACCCTGCCGATATCACTGTACCTGAATATGTCCTGTGGGGATCTTGATCATGCAATGGCTGCTGCAACTATTATGATTATCATATCGGTCGTATCGTTATATATCTTTGAACTATATGCCAGGAATGCTCAACTATATTAACGCGATTTTTTCACAAAAAATCGAGTAAAAACTGCCCTTCGGGAGGAATTAATAACATGTCCAAGAAGTTGTGGTTGTGCAAAAGCGGCAACACGTGGTATGCCGGGTATCAAAACGTATCGCAAGGAGCACAATATCCGTATCAGACAATAGCACAAAATTCATAACACTTCGATCACCCTACAGGTGTAATAATATGATATACAATATGTACAGTAAAAGGAAAGGTTTCGAGATACTATGTCCTTTGGGTTCGTACCCATTATTTTTGAGAAAAAACAAGGACGATAAAGGAGAGATGATCAAGTTTCTATCCGAAGAAGGTACTAGGCATAAAACAAGTTCACTGTACGTACATATTCCGTTCTGCGACTCACTGTGTAATTTTTGCTGCTTCTATCGAGGTTTATTGGAGGAGACACAGGCTAACAGGTATCTGGACGCGCTCGAGAAGGAGATCGTGAGATATTCCGATACTGAATATATCCGATCCAGTTCCTTTGCATCGGTCTATATAGGGGGTGGAACTCCGACTTCGCTTCGAACGGAACAACTGACAGACCTCTTAGCACTCTTAAAGGAGCGATTCAGGATCAGAAGTGATGCAGAAATCACTGTAGAAACAACCACGCACAACGCGGAAGGGGGAAAACTGGAATCGCTCTATGAAAATGGTGTAAATAGACTGAGTTTTGGCGTACAGACATTCAAAGACCCTATACGGAACATTCTCACACTAATAGACACGAGATCAGAAGTCATCTCTGTGATCCGTGCCGCACAGGGGATCGGGTTCGAGAACATTGATATCGATCTGATGTACAACCTCCCGGGGCAGAGCATGGATGATTGGAAGATGGATCTACGTCAGGCAGCGGAACTGGAACTTGAGAGCATCAGTCCGAATCCATTATTTGTTGCCAGAGGAACAGCGTTTGCAAAGCAGATCGCGGCAGGCGAGATACCGCCGAGATCCGGCGATCATACCGAGATCGATATGTATCTTCTTGCTATAAGTGAGCTGGAAAACGCGGGATACCGGCAGCAGAATCTTGTTCACTTCATATTGCCAGAGAAAGAACATCTTTACGCGAGGATGCGTTTTGGGAGCCAGGACTGCCTCGCACTCGGAACCTCTGGTGGGGGATTTCTCGGAGCATACCTGTACGGGAATGCAAGGGGAATAAATCGCTATATCGAAAAGATCGAGAGTGCGAACACAGAATTCCCGGTCAACATCTGTGCGAAGCTTACTGTAGAGGAGCTGATGCACAAATATATGATATGGGGGCTTCATTCAACCGAAATAAGCAAGAATGCGTTTTGGAAACTCTTTGGTGTGGAACTTACAGACGTATTTCCGGAGCAGATAGAGAGTCTTGAGCGGAGAGGCTTGATAGAGTCTGATGGATCTAAGATTGCACTCACAACGGCTGGGAAGGTGTGGTGCACCAATGTGGCTGAAGAATTCTGTCCTGATACGTATGTAGCGATCTTTGAGAAGATGTTTGGAGACTAAAAACGAGATAATTGTGATGTAAATGATTCGAATTGAGAATGTATCCAAGGACCTTGGCGAATTCAAGCTGAGTGACGCGACCCTGCAGATCGACGAAGGAGAATACTTCATCATATTAGGTCCCACCGGCGCAGGAAAAACAATCCTCATCGAGATGATTGCAGGCATCTACCGCCCGGATAGCGGCAGAGTGTTACTGAACAAGACTGATGTAACGAACGTTCTACCGAAGGACCGGCAGATCAGTATGGTCTATCAGGATTATATGCTCTTCCCGCACCTGACTGTGGAAGGAAACATTGGATTTGGGCTGCGTCAGAAAAAGGTTGATAAAAGCGAGATCAAAGCGAAAGCGAATGAAATTACAGATATTCTTGGAATCTCGCATCTACTCGGCAGGTATCCGGGTACGCTCAGTGGAGGTGAGAAGCAGCGAATCGCAATCGCTCGAGCGGTTGTGACGGAGCCTGCGGTGCTGCTTCTGGACGAGCCGCTCTCTGCACTGGATTCCCGCACAACCGAACGACTCAGCGCGGAGCTGGCGCGGATACACAAACTTATGGGGACTACAACGATCCATGTGACACACAGCTTCGAAGAGGCGTTCGCTCTCGGTGACCGGATCGCTGTGATGTGCGGCGGACGAATCATTCAGGTGGGTACGCCTGAGGAGGTCTTCAGAAGACCCAATTCCAAATTCATCGCAGATTTTGTGGGTGTTGCGAATCTATTCCGCGGAAGATCGATCGTTCATGACGACCTCTCAGAGGTTCGTATCGATGGGATCTCGGCAGTCTCCAACACAGTTGCATCCGGCGACGTCTCTGTCTCGATCAGACCCGAAGATATACTGATCTCAAAAAGAGAGATCGACTCAAGCGCGAGAAACTCGTTTTCCGGAGAGATTGTAGAAGTTAAGGACATGGGCGGGATCGTCAGGGCTGTGGTCGATGTGGGCGTTCCCTTCGTGGTTACGCTGACAAAGCGGTCTTACGAGGACCTGCGACTTGCACCCGGCACTCGTGTATGCATCGCTTTCAAAGCGTCTGCGGTGCATGTTTTTTAGCACGGCGATCTTTGAAGACTTTTGTAACTGCCTGAGGTCAGGTTACTTGATGTCCGAATAGGGTTGTTGCAACCCTGCGCGGCCAAGAAACCAGAACAAAAACTCCCGATCCGGATGATCCGGCTATCTCGTGACGGCTCGCCAAGTGCCTGCAGATGAACAAGGTTTATGAACATTCAGAAGAATGGATAAATAACATCCTGCAATCATGACGCTTAGAACCCCAATCGTGTGCGTGCTCGGACATGTGGATCACGGGAAGACCACGCTGCTCGACAGAATCAGAGGCAGCACGATTGTAGATGTGGAATCCGGTGCGATCACTCAGCATATCGGCGCGACCGAGGTACCGATCGATGCTATAGCAAAAGCATGTGGACCAATCTTTTCGAGAAAGTTCATCGTTCCGGGATTGCTTTTTATCGACACTCCCGGGCATCATGCGTTCACGACGCTTCGGAGCCGCGGTGGCGCGCTTGCGGATCTTGCGGTCTTAATCGTTGATATAAACGAAGGATTCCTGCCACAGACAATCGAATCCTTAAATATACTGAAGCGCTTCAAGACCCCTTTCATAGTCGCAGCGAACAAGATCGACCGTATACATGGCTGGCAGACCCACGAGGGCGTGCCGTTTATTCAAGGGTACAAGAAGCAGGTGGAGTATGTGCAGCAGAAACTCGACCACAAACTGTACGAACTGATCGGAAAACTCTACGAATATGGGTTCAGCTCAGATAGGTACGACCGCATATCGGATTTCAAGACAACCATCAGCGTGATTCCGATATGTGCAAAGACCGGAGAGGGTGTCCCTGATCTACTGATGGTTATGTTAGGTCTTGCGCAGCGTTTCCTCGAAGAGGATCTGAAGGTCAGCACAACCGAAGCAGGGGTGTGTACGGTTCTCGAGGTCGATGAGACCCGCGGTTTCGGGACAACTGTCGATGCGATCCTCTATGATGGTGAACTCTCTGTCGGCGATACGATCGTGGTTGGCGGGCAGCCGGTTGTCACAACAAAGGTTCGTGCGCTCCTCAAACCAAAGCCGATGACTGAGATATGGTCAAACGAGGCATTCGATCACGTGAAGCATCTGACAGCCGCTGCTGGCATCAAAATCGCAGCACCGAATCTGGCACATGCCATCGCAGGATCGACGATTCGGGTTGCGTCTGGCGACGTCGATGAGATCGTTAGCGAGATAGAGAGCGAGCTTGATGCAGCACAGATAAAGACCGATTCGGATGGTGTTGTTGTATGTGCCGATACCATAGGATCGCTCGAAGCAGTGACTTATGAATTAACGAATTCCGGCATCCCGATCAGGGTTGCCAAGATCGGTGATATCTCAAGAAGGGACGTGATAGGGGCTGAAACGAGTAAAGATCCCCTGAACAGGACGATTATCGGATTTCGAGTAGACGCTCTTCCCGATGCCATAGACGAGCTTAAGAAATCGGGCACGAGGCTGTTCCAAAGCGAGGTGATATACCGGTTGCTCGAGGATTATCAGGACTGGGTATCGACTGAGAAGAAGCTTGTCGAGAAGAAGCTTTCAGAGGCGGTGATCAGACCCGGGCAGTTCCTGCTTATGGATGGATGCGTCTTCAGGCAGAACAATCCCGCTGTTGTTGGAGTGCGGATCATTGGCGGAGTGGTCAGGACAGGGGTTAGAGTCATGCGTGCCGATGGTACACAGGTTGGGACTATAAAGGGGATTCAGGAGCATGGAGAGGCTCAGCGGGAAGCGAGGTACCGTGACGAGGTTTCTGTAGCAATTGAAGGTCCCACGGTCGGACGGCAGATCAAGGAAGGCGACACGCTCTTTGTGGACATTCCTGAACAACATGCACAGATGGTCGAGCAGGAACTGTCTAATGTACTGTCTCCTGATGAGACTGAGACGTTTTCGGAATTTCTGGAGATCAAACGGAAGGATGATCCATTCTGGGGCAAATGAGCAGATCGTGGGGGGTACTCCAGTCCAGCCCCTGCCGGATGTAATTTTGCTGCCACAGGTATTCGCGATAACTAAACCTCCGAACTCAGCACCATAATAGCAGCATCAAATAAATCATCCATGATTACACACTCTTCCGATGCTTGCAGTGGAGCAATATCACGATAAGCTCTTGATCATGGACACCATAATCGTATTCGATAGCTATCGATCCTGATGCAGGGCACAATCGAAGTATTCAGTGAAAACACTCTGATTTGTGGAAAGTGGATTCGTGCGATTCGCGGCATTCATGATCTCTTGATGATGATTTTATCATGAATGCCACGAATCGAGTAAATCACTCTGATTTTTAGACAGTGTCATGGATAGTAAGTTCTCCACCTCCCGCCCGCGGATGCCTCGTCTCTTTAGAGCGCGGTCCGTGACTTCAGAGGGACAGGGGGTAACCTATTTGTTTGGGAGTCCCTTACTCCATACAATGACAAACCGGAAGGAATTTCGCGAGTTGATACCGATCGAAAGAGCGGAGGACCTACTCAGATCGATCATCCGCAGCAGCACCGAAACCGTGTCGCTTGATCTGGCATACCGCCGTATCCTTGCTGAGGATGTCTTCGCGCCTATCGATGTACCGTCATTCGATCGCGCAGACATGGACGGCTACGCGGTGCGTGCGGCAGACACATACAGTGCGCGGGAAGAAGATCCGGTGCAACTTGTGATCGCGGGCAGGATCCCTGCCGGTGCCGTTCCGTCGCTTACAATTTCTGAGTGCAACGCTGCCGAGATATCCACGGGCGCGATGCTGCCTGCGGGCGCTGATGCGGTCGTGATGGTCGAGTACACCAAGGAAGGTGAATCTTCGTCTTCGGTCTCGATTTACAGGGCGGTCCACGTATTTGAAAATGTCATGCGGGCAGGAGCCGACATCCGGGGCGGGACGCGAGTGCTTCCAAAAGGCACGCTTCTCGGATCGCGTGAGGCAGGCGTTCTTGCAGCCATCGGAGTCTCGCATGTCAGAGTTCGCTCGCTTCGCATCGGGATCATCTCGACCGGAAACGAACTCGTCCCCGCGGGCGAGAAACCGAATCCCGGACAAGTATGTGATGTAAACGCGCATACACTATCTGCTGCGGTGCGCGAATGTGGAGCGACCCCGGTTGCATACGGGATTGTTTCAGATGACGAAAAAAAGACGGTGGAAGTCCTCGGAAGAGCCATTTCAGAGTGCGATCTAATCCTCACATCCGGAAGCACGTCTGCCGGGTCGGGAGATATCATGCCACACATCCTTGAGGAGTGCGGCGAGGTACTCGCGCACGGGATCAATATCAAGCCCGGTAAGCCAATGATAATAGCTAAGATGGGAAAACCAGTCATAGGGCTTCCAGGTTTCCCAACATCGGCACTGAGCATGTTTTATTATCTGGTAGCTCCGCGAATATGCGATGTTCTCGGATACGTTGCAGGTGTAGCAGCGAGACCGCAGCAGGCCGTGCTCGGATCAATGATCCAGTCGGTGGGACGGCACCAGCTCCTGCCGGTGGCGCTGGTTCGGGGAGTGGCGTATCCGGTGATCAAGGGTTCAGGCGCAATCACCGCGCTTGCATCTGCTGACGGGTTTATCGAGATTCTTCCCGAGACCGAGATCATGGAAGCAGGAGAGACGGTCGTTGTTACACTTTTTGGGGATGTGGTTACAAATGATCTTGTATTCGCGGGAGCAGCTTGCGATGAGGTAAACCGGCTTGTGGGGGTGCTGCCGTTTCGTGTACGGATGATCCACACTGGCGTTGCCGCCGGAATCGAGGCTGTGCGGAACGGGATAGCAGATATTGCAGGAATTGCCCTTTCCGAAGATGAACTGCCGGGTATGGACGACGTTTCGGCCATACATGAATTTCTGAGCGTAAATGAGGCGTATTCGCTCATTGTGCGTCATGACCGGATCGGTTCTGAGAATGTAAAAGCGTTTCTTTCGGCGATTGGATCTACCAGTGCTACGTGACGGCGCGGGGTGCATCGCCGGGCCGGACTACCAGACCTTCGATTATCTGATTCGTGGTATCCGTTTGAACGTGTATATCCGCGACTGTGGGTGTAGCGAGCAGTGCTGGATGCATAAACGAATGCCCGACAGTGCAGTTGCATGGCAGGGAGATTTGATGTGAGTGGTTGGGGCGGCTTACCTTCGCAACAAAATTCGGAGCGTGTCACCCCCGGCATCGCGACAGTTTTTTATAGATCGGCACACAAGTTCGGCATATATGTCGCAATGGAAAGAGACGTTGGAACGGATTGGGCTTGCACTTGGAATCTCGATGCTGCTTGGAATGCTGCTGCTACAGGGGTTTCGACCCGCTGTTGCCAACGGTGTCAGTGTACTGCTCGGACCGCTGATTAATATGCTTCCGATTCACATCACGCTCTTTGTGATGGCTGCAATCACCGGACTCTATGCTTCGCTTATCCAGAAGTACACCATCGACTGGGAACTGATGCGTACATTCTCTGAAAAGATGAAAGGGTTTCAGAAGGAATATAGGGAAGCACAACTCGCAGAAAACAAACAGAAGTTGAAGAAGCTTGACGAGAAGCGTGCTGCCATGATGGGTGATCAGGGTAAGATGATGAAACAGCAACTCAAGCCAATGGCATACATCAGCATCATCTCGTTGCCGCTATTCTTCTGGGCATACGCATACGTCGGCAACCATCCGGATTTCACCATGGTATTCCCGTTCTGGGGAATGAAATCGCTTAGCGACCCTGCTTTTCTTGGCATCCAGTACTGGATCATCTGGTACATGATATGCTCTCTACCAGTCAGTCAGGTGATCAGGAAGGCGCTTGATATCGGCGGAGCATGATCCGGATGCTCGGTATCATCGCTGGCACAAACCCGATTGGGATGGAGTTTAAGGAACGGAGTGGCAGAGAGAAGACTGTCCGGACCAGATACGGAGATATGAAGGTTTTTGATTGGGGCGATACCATCTTCCTGCCGCGCCACGGTATTGCTATGGATACGCCTCCGCACCGGATAAACCACCGCGCAAACATAGCGGCACTCAAAGAATCGGGCGTGGATGGCGTGATATGCGTATGTTCGACAGGCAGTCTGAATCCTGAGATACCGCCCGGCACACTGGTTGTTCCGCACGACTACATAAACTTCGGAATGCCACCGACATTCTATGACGATGAGATACGGCATATCGTTCCGGAACTTGACGAGGGATTGCGTAGCCGGATTGTCGAGGCGAGTCACGGAAGGGATGGGGGGGTCTATGTGCAGATGCGTGGACCCAGATTCGAGACAAAGGCAGAGATTGGAGTTCTCAGGCAGTTCGCTGATATCGTCGGCATGACACTGGCAAACGAGGCAACCCTCTGCTGCGAGGCAGGAATCCCTGTTGCAGCGCTCTGCACGGTCGATAACTATGCAAACGGTGTTGCCGCGCAGGAACCGGACTTGAGCTACGAGGCGATCATCGGAAATGTTGAGAGGAACCGCGAGATGGTTACAGATATAATTATGAAAATGATCAGATGAGTCTATTCTTAAGAGATACCGAGAACTATGGAAACGTCTACATCGAGAACGGCACGATCGGTGAGATCAGCTGCAGCGCGTATGACGCGGATACTGTTATTGACGCGGAGAGAAAGGCGCTCGTGCCCGGCTTTGTGAACATGCAACGAAAAAATTGAATGATATGAACAATAAGATCACGATGTTAGTATTGTCCATGGTGTTGATCGCTGTGTCGCTTTCGGGAAGCGTACAGGAGGCATTAGAGATTGGGGTGCCGGGTGAGGTGCCACAACCGGACGTAATGCCGGATGCGACTTCACCAGCACCTGCATCGGAACTGGCACCATGTAGCTGACATTCCGCACGTACATGTTAATCCCAGATCATTTTTACTGATAGCGTTTTTAGGTATCCAAAAAATATTATTTTTATACTGTAACTTACAGCCTTCAGGCAAATCCCAAACCCCAAACAT
>JAYEGI010000126.1:0-3527 GCA_034659035.1 Methanobacteriota archaeon | reverse complement strand
CCAATTATTTATCGCCAAGATCGTCAGACTCTCTGTCTGCAGATCGTCATCCATATCATACCAGAAACCAGCAAACGAGCTGTAATCCCATACTCTGTCTGCGGCAAGTGTGGAATTAGCCGCGTCCAGTTCTACGACATTGCCGCGCACCTCAAGTGTCTCCGCGCTCGCGGGCATGAGAGACACCACAGCCATAAGCACGATCAGTACAATCATTCGTTTATTCATTTTTACACTTCCTTATGTGGATTTTAAATCTATATTCATATAATCTGCATCCGCCCCTCATAAATTTATCTTTGCACCGGAGCTGTCACGTCCTCTGGTACCGACTGCCATTCTGCGGCAGGAGCCCAAATCCCGGCATCACTTTCACCCCGCTCTTCTAGTATACCTTTATCTATCCGGATGTTTGAGGATGAACCTATACAATGTCAGAGGAAATATCATGATCGATGAAACATCTGAACAGATACGAAAGCGGTTCCTCGAACTGAATGTCGATATCGAACTTCCCGAGATCAAGCGGCGGCTTAACGATCTGACCGAACGGTTCAAGGTCCCGATCGCAGAGGCGGGACGAAGTGTCGTCAGCTACTTCCTGCGGGAACACGGGATTACGCGGGAGGACTATTACGGCACGCCGCAGGGAGCTGCATCATCCATGCAGATATCCGACATCAACCAGAGCGAACAGTGGGTCAATCTACATGCAAAGGTTGTCCAGTTGTGGGATAGTACTTCCCCGGCGATCGACCAGGTCGGACTCATCGGAGACGAGACCGGGACGATCAAGTTTGTGAAGTGGGCAAAATCAAATTTACCGGAACTCGTAGAGGGTAAAAGTTATTCCCTTGATAATATGACCACTGATGAATGGGGGGGGCGTTTCAGCGTGAAGATGAACCGAACCACCCGCATCCAGGAGCTTGATGATGATATCGAGATCCCGGACCAGGAAGCGCAACTGATAACGATAGACTCCATCAACGAGAGTAACAAGTGGATCAACCTACGTGCGAAGGTTGTGGAGTTGTGGGATAGTGAACATGAGTCGATCGACCAGGTCGGACTCGTAGGAGATGAGACCGGCACGATCAAGTTTGTTAAGTGGGCAAAATCCGAGTTAGCACCTATAGAAGAGGGCAAAAGTTATTCATTTGAGAATCTGATTACAGATGAGTTTGAAGAACGGTTCAGTGTGAAGTTCAACAAGAGTTCATCTATTAAGGAACTGGATGAAGATATTGGGACCCCTGACCGGGAAGCGCAACTGGTTGAGATAGACAGCATCAACGAGAGTAACAAGTGGATCAACCTCCATGTAAAAGTTGTCCAGTTGTGGGATAGTGAACATGAGTCGATCGACCAGGTCGGACTCGTAGGAGACGAGACCGGGACGATCAAGTTTGTCAAGTGGGCAAAATCCGAGCTGCCAGCACTCATGGAAGGTAAGAGTTATTCATTTGAGAATCTGACGACAGATGAGTTTGAAGAACGGTTCAGTGTGAAGTTCAACAAAAACTCATCGATTAAGGAACTCGATGAGGATATCGAGGTCGGGTTCTCTACAACCGAATTCACAGGTGCCATGGTCCATATCCAGGATGGTTCCGGACTGATCAGGCGCTGCCCGCTGTGCAACCGTGCGCTCATGAAAGGGACCTGCATGGAACACGGGAATGTGGATGGAATCCACGACCTCCGGATCAAAGCGGTGCTGGATAATGGGATTGTGGTGCAGGAAGCGCTCTTCAACCGCGAGATCACCGAGAGTATTAGTGGTATCACGATTGATGAGGCAAAAGAGATGGCTGTGGACGCGCTCGATCAGGGCGTGGTGCAGGACGAGATGAAAAAACGGCTCCTCTGTAGGTATTACACCATGTCAGGAAGCATTCTTGACCGGTATATGCTCGTCGAGAATGTTTGGCTGGTAGAAGGGTTGCCTGACAATGGGGTCGATGCTCTGCTTGCGGAGGTGACCTGAGATGGCCAGTTTTGCAAGAGAGGTGGCATACCGGATATTTGCCAGGGAGCTCTCCGATACAACCGTTGCGCTGGAACGTGACCCGGACGATGCGTATGCGCCACAGTACGTGCTGACGCCGACCGGAGCGAAGGTTAACCGCGTCTTTGTCATCGGCACGCTCACCGAGAAGGAGGACATCGGCACCGACACCGAATACTGGCGGGCGCGGATATCTGACCCGACAGGAGCATTCTTTATGTACGCAGGGCAGTACCAGCCAGATGCGACGCGGGCGCTTACGGAGGCGTCAGTCCCCGAATTCCTGGCAGTGGTTGGTAAGGTTAGCGTGTACACGACCGAAGATGGGCGTGTGATGACATCGATCCGTCCTGAGACAATCTCGGTGGTGGATGCACTGGTTCGTGACCGGTGGGTGCTTGAGACATCGCGTCAGACACTCGACCGGATCAAGGAACTGGAGGAAGGAGTTTCCGAAAATCTTCCAATGATTGAGGAGAATTATTCGATGGATCTTGAGCAGTACAGGCAGATGGTGGCATCAGCGCTCGAATCGATGCAGTAAACGAGGCGGCTGATGGAATCCAGCACTGTCGCTTTTCAAGTGGAATCGCCATGCTATTAGATTCTACCGCAGAGTGCGCAGAGCCACGCAGAGCCACGCAGAGGCTTGAAAACGGTCTCGAAACTCTGCGCCCTCCGCGGTGATAAATCACTTGATTTTCAGACAGTGTCCGGTTATGGTACGGAAGATTAAACCACAGAGGATCACAGAGAGTTGTTATTTTCATCTTTCGCCCACTCTGTGTCACCCTGTGCCCTCTGTGGTTTTCTGAAACTTTGTTTCGAAAATATCAAAAGTTTCCGGGGTTTTGGTCACCGCAACTCCAGATTACCACTGCAGTATGTCCACAGGCATCACCCTGTTATGTACGCCGGTCGCAACCAGCGCGCCTGCAACCCCTATGTCACGCAGCAGATCGAGATCACTCATATCCCGCACGCCACCACCGAAGATGACCGGATGATCCGAGCGCGCAACCGCGTCCTCGAGAAGATCGAGATCGATTCCGGATTCCGTACCAACCTTCGTCAGGTCGATGATGATCAGATGGTTGATCGGATACTCATTCAGTCGCTCGACCGCTTCTGGTGGAGTGAGTGATATCCTGGTGTTTGTGAGGATTCTGCCGCCCATCAGATCGATGTTGACATGCAGTCGACTTGCGTCGCACGCCTCACATGCCTCTCCGATCACGTCGAAATCGGCGTTCTCGGTTCCGATGGTGACCGTATCAGCGATTGTAAGCCCAAGCACTGCGTCTTCTGCTGACCTGACACCACAACTGAGTATCGTCCTGCAGTATCCTGAGACGTCCTTTATGACCTGAAAGTTGTCCCCAATACCGCGGATCCGGTTGAGGTCAGCAGCGTACACCTCTGTCGGGCGTAGCGTTCTTGCGATCCCTGCTGCGTCTGATGTTTCGCAGACCGAACTGAAATCCGCTACTGGCAGGTACTCTTCCCGCTTACCCCG
>JAYEGI010000125.1:0-14250 GCA_034659035.1 Methanobacteriota archaeon | reverse complement strand
ACCTTTATGTCCTTTCTTCTGCCCCGGCTTCTTCCCACCTCCTTTATTCTGATCCTTCTTGCGCTTGCCGCCACGCTTTAGACTTGGTGGGGTATGTGCATTCTCATACATAGCCAGTTGGCAACGAACTCCTTTATACGTCCTTTAAGCAACTTAGTCTCACGCTTGAACTGGTCAATCGTGTCTGTAAGTTGCTTGATGATCGTGTCCGTATCCATCGTCTTCTTAGAAGACTATTACAGTAATAATATAGAAGTTTTGTGGTCGAGAATGGGTTTTAGATCGATCTGGAAGAACAGTGGGGTGGGTGGTTATGCGGGGGAGCTAAACACATACAAAGATACGAAATTTCAATTTCTTTATTCAACAACGACGCTCGTACTTGAATGTGATATTGTAAGAAATGACGATGCCAAGATGATCATCAAGAGGATCATTACCCCGCCTGTGATAGCAGAGATGGTGATAGTGCACGTGGCGATGTCTGTGCTATGTCAGTAGATGAATATACCACTTACTATACTAAGCACCGGCATAAACTGCGATTTTTTTTATTGGTGGGACCAAACTGATACAACCCACAAACATTTGGTAGTGTACTACTTTATGTCTGATAACTTAAATTCAAAAAATCAACCCAATCCAAAGGCGTGTATTGAAGATACTCTTTCATAGCAGGAATTATCTTATTTTTATCTTGTTTCATGAAGTTTCTATACATCTGAAACATTTCATACATTTTATCGACTCGTTCTACTTTCTTTGCGAAGCATTTCGTCTTTCTCACCAAATTACTCTGACAGCCTCTCGCAACTCCATTCATATTCTCTATCTGCGATGTCCGGATATCGCCAAGATCTCCATCACCCCCGACCCACTGACGATTTATTTTCGTTGATCTGCCAGCACTCTTTGTTTTTGACAATTGGCCATACCGGTAGCAGGTAGAATTGTATAGCTTCTCTAATCCTCTGCTATATTGGTCATTCCCATCACTATAGAACTCGATTAGATTAGATTGGGTGGGTAGTTCCATCCCATCCATTATACGCATCAGAAAACTGTTGCATGTATCCTGGGTTCTTTTTCCTACCGCAAAACCAACGATGAACTTTGTATCTCGCTTTAGCCCGGCATAAATCCATGCATCGCCTTCGAAATCTGTATCTGTTGCTCCTTCGTCCACATTTTTTGTTCGTCTGGCGAACGACCACAAAACCAAACCCCGCCCGAAGGGCAGTTTTTACTCGATTTTTGTGAAAAAATCGTTTTTAACGAATGTCCACATCTCATCAAGTTCAACCGGCCCCACTCCGGCTTTATCTGCCATCAGCGCATTGAACCCGGTTGCATGAAGTGTGATGGCGTCTATAACTCTTGAAATTGTTACGGGAGTTAATCCGGTTATACGGGACATGGCTCGGTTTCCTACCTTCTCAACTAACAGTTTGCCGATGAGTATCTGGGGTTCATAACATCGCGTACACAAAAAGGCTCAGCACATCGCGTACACCCCAAGTGCATGTTAGGTCCATAACATCGCGTACACTTTTCTTATTCAGAACTTCTCTTCGAATATTTTTACATTTTCACCGACCTTGTACTCGCAAATCTTGATAAGACCCACCTCCTCTTCATTCTTCTCTCGATAGTAGATCATCAATTGTTCTTGCTTTGTGTCGATAGTAGTCCACGCATATTCATACACCAATGATTTATCGACGCTGGAATCCTCATTCAGAACGCTAATTGTTCCGTTCTCCTTCACCTGCCGTATAAAGTGCACTTTGCCCTCTGTGATCGGCAAGTTATCCGCATCGATCTCAAAATCCTCCGGAAGTTTGCGCTGCGGTACAGACTCCAGACCGGTCTTCCGATACTTCCAATCCTGGCGATTATTGTGCCGCATCAGGAAAGTTTTCGCCTCGCTCCGAATGTGTTCCAGATCGGTCCATTGTTCTCGTTCCCACAACTTTCCTCCGAAGTCCCCGTTGAAGTCCTAGATCGTGCCGTTCATCCACGGCTTACCCGGCGCGATAAACACTGGTTCGACACCGAGATGGAGGCACAACCTCACGACACGGCTGAAGTGTCGTGGATGTATCACGTCGCCGATGAAAGAAGCTCCATTATCCATCTGAAGATAATTCGGAATCGCATTTTCAGTCCAGCAATCGAGCAGAAACTCGATTACATTATCCATCGCCTGCCCCGCGTATTGTCGGATGTACGCCTTGCTGCTAACTACATCAATCAAGTTCAGGGACGAGATTCGCCCGTAGCCTTTGATGTGTCGCGGTCCCACAAAGTCCATCTGATGGACCTCATTTGTTTTAGTCGGATTCAGCAGGGTGTACCGTTTCTTGGACTTGCATCTGATGTATCGTTTTCTATTTTGGACTACCAGACCGTTTCTTTTGATGATGCGTTTGATTGTTGACAAACTTGGGAACTCATCTTCCGAGTAACCAAGCTCGTGCATATGCAATTGTATCTCAACAGCTCCGATACAGCGATATTTTGTGTCTTCGGTTGTTCCTTTCAGGAGTGACTTTCGCACATTTATTACAAGTTGTTCCATCTCCGAATCCGTTTTTCCGTGAACATTCTTCGGTGCTCTGGACTCTTCCTTGAACCACTCCCTGTTACTGCTTTTATTGAAACTGTTGTATCTTTCAACCCATTTTTGCAACCATGATCTTGACCTGCCAAGACTTTTGCAGATTTTGGAGGGTCGTTCGCCCCTTTGACGTCAATTGACCGCATCAATACGCTCCTGTTCCTCTTCTGTATATGTTTCGTTTGGTTTTGCCATAACGCATCAGCAGATGCGCTATGTTTTACGCTAAAATTTCACAACTGTACGCGATGTGCTGAGCCTTTCCAAGTATCAACTCTTCTTCTGAAATGTGCCTGCGGTACATCGGCGTATTGGCAGTCTCGACAAAGAACGCCTTGCAATGCATACACTGGAATCTCTGGTGACCTGCAGAGTTTTTGCCCTGTTTTCGAACGTCTTTGCCTTTTACCAACAGGTGGTATTCGCAGTCCGGATTTGGACATACAGCATTATTCGGGGTTCTTGGACGGGACATGGTGTCCACCATGTCCGTATATGCTGTTCAACTATTTATTGTCTACTGTTAAGTAGGTCACTACCGAATACACTGCACAGAAAAGCAAAAAGAAAAAGAACTGCTCTGGTTTTAAACTGATTTATCATCTGATTTAACAACATTATACAAAACTGTGAACGCTGTTACAAATACTCCAAACACCATGATCCACATTGCGTGATTTTTAATGGGATAACCAAGCATTAAATCACGAATAAGGATGAATGCAGACATGATCAAGTAGTATGATATAAACCTCAAAGGATGTGCCTCAGCATCCTGAACATTCTTGAAGAACATTCTTATAAATGCTCCAGAGAGGAACAGGAGCAACGGCATCCAAAATACTTGATATATACCATATGTAATAGAGGTATAAATATAGCCTATGTAAAGTATCACAGCGGCCATACAAACTTTCAAATTTTTATCCACTATCATCCTATTATCGCCTCCTATACCATACCTTAATTAAAAAATGAACAATTGTTACAATGAATGCCAGAACGAACGTTGCCGAGATATTCACATTGAGGTATCCGCCCATGATCAGGTATCCAATTCCTAAAAATGCGAAGAAGTAAACTGCGATCGACCGCCACAACTCCTCCTTAATGATGTAATCCATCTTCATTTTCTAAGCACCCTTGCTCCTTTTGGGATTTCAAATTCGAACTCTGCATCTGGGATGCCTGTGTTTATCTTAACATCTCTGTATTCTAATGTCATGAGCAGTTCACCATCTCCGTATGTTTGAACTTTCAAAGGTAACCATGTTTCAGAGTCTACCCACAACCAATAACTCCAGTTGCCTGGAGGATGTTGAATTTTAGGAACAAGTCTGATTCTGTACGCATTCCTTCCATTTATGGATTCTGTTCCATTGTACCCGACTGTGTATGTAGTCAATAAGTTGTCAACAAATTTGGCATAACTTAAAGGTTCTTGTACAAAGTCGGACTGCGTTTTGTTCAATATCATCACCACCCCTTCGTATGGATCATACATCCATGTGACTGTTCCATTTGAATCAATTATCGAAGTTACAGTTGAGTTTACCTTCGCGATCCGTTTAAACATGTTTTGTTTTTTGTATAGAATATCCGATTCTGTTGTTCTACTCTCATTTCCAACAGATACCGTCAAAATTTCACTGTACGAGATATCATCAATATCTTTTTGCTTTTCTATAATCTCTTCTGCAATTTTATCAGTACTTATAGTTTCTTTAGTAATGCATCCACAACTAAAGAATATAAGACTACTTAATATTACAATTGTTATCCAACATTTTATTTTCATTTTTACCTCACTAATAAAAAAAAGAAAAAAGAAAAAAATTCTTTTTTCTATGCACACTTCCATGCACAGGATGCTATTTCGATACAAAGGCAACCGGCACAGGGCGTGCATGTCAGTGCGCAGGGAACTGAGAGACAGGGTGCACATATTATGGCGCATATATCACAAATTGATGGCGTTCCCGGCGGACATGTTATTCCCATTACAGCACAGAGGCAATCGCCAATTAGGCATTCTGCCATGCATTCCCAGTATCCTCCATCAAGTGCTGTGAATTCCGCTGGCACCTCTTTTGCCAATGAGCCATCACTGATAAGATTTGCACGGATGGGTTTATTATTTTCACCTATTATGGTGAGTGTCAAGTCTTTGATCTTGCTTTGACTATATATGCCGGTGCATTTCACCACTTTTGTCTTTCCGCCAGCCCACACGACCACCACATTTGATGATTTTACAGACTCGTTGTTGATGGCGACTGTTTCGACAGGCAATATAACAGTTGTCGCACTTTCGATGGATCCATCTTCCATCTTTCTTGTGAGCAAGAACGCTCTTGCGCTATCTATAAGCGGTTGTGAATCTTTTGGCTGGGAAATTTCTGTTAGTACCTTTACTTCATCCAGATTTAGTGCCGCGGCGACGACACCATACTTCTCAATGCCAATTATTCCCGCTTTTTCGATGAGTTCTTTGTTGCCTTCTTCGCACGGGCACGCCATCGCTGGTACTGCTGACACCGCCAGAAGTACCATCAGGATGATAGCCACGCCAAGGACTCTTCTCGTTTTCATTTCTTTCATGCCGTTTTCCTCCTTGTGTTCTGTGTTCTATCTCTCCCCGGAGGCACGACCAAAACCTTAAGTAAGCATAAGGCGTAGGCTTGATCATGCCTTCGGGCGGTTCTCGGGGTTCAACGTTCTCGGAAGGTTCGGTTGAACCCGTTTTTCTGACACAACCTGTGTTATGGTGTATTCGATCACGACTTTAAACCTCCAACAACCCTGGATCCAGTAGGATAACGGTCTGCTATCAGAGCTTTCAGGAACGGTGCCTGATTCGACAGATCAACCGGCCCCACTGCTCCGTAGTAAACGATGAAATAATCGCCCTCACGTCCGAATGTATTTTTGTAGACCAGAAAATACCCGGACGTTGTTTCACATTCGTATTTGGTGGCATCTCCTTTGCTTATATTCAACTCCACAGTTGAAACTCGTCCGTGTTCTTCTAAATATTGGTACAGCTCCTTCTCCGCCCGCAAGAACTCTTCGCCATCATTGAAGTACCATTCACCTGCCAGATATCGGTCATCCGAGCCCGTTCGTGAGTAGTTTGCATACCCGCAGTACTGCGAAAGCACCGGAAAGAATGGGGGTGCTACTCCCGTATTCCTCTCGCCGATCAATGAGAAATGTCCTGCGAAAGTCTCATTCACTGCCACTCCCTCCAATGGTATATGTTCTGCGAGAATTGTCTCATTTATGCAAGTTCCATTTGCAGCCAGATCATTTAAGATCGCTTCCACAGCACTCACATTAAAGTCTGCGCTGACATAATCCGGAGATGGAAGATACCACACCTGCATAGATTCAGGAGGGGGATATCCAGCAGTCCCCTGTTTGAGTTCCCACCCAGGTTCTCTGAAGTAACCACCATCAAGCAGTGCCCCCACCATTCCGGATTCACTGTAGTAACCTCCTGCCATCAGTTCTCTTAACGCCAGTCGCGTCTGTTCGGATATCTGTGGTGTGTTCATCAACCCATAATAAACGATGAAATAATCCTCCCTTCCCGCGAGAAATGGCTTTTTGTAGATTAAAAAATATCCTGATGTTGTTTCGCTTTCATATTCAGTGACATTGAAACGTTTTGGACCAAAAGTCGGTCCCCAAACAAGTCTGTTTTCACGCCTTTTGATCTCTGCATCCATTTCTTCACTTATATTTAATTCCACAGTGAAAACTCGTCCATACTCTTCCAGATACAGGTACAAATCCGCCTCCGCATGCAAGAACTTCGTATTATCATCAAAGTACCATGCTGCTATCAGATACCGGTCATCTGACCCTGTTCGCGTGTAATTCGCATAACCACAGTACTGCGAGATCGCTGGGAAGCAGGATGGGCATCCTTCCATTCTGTCGCCGATCAGTTCGAAATGTTCTGCCACACTCCGATCTTCGATTATGGTTTCGTTTTCTATTCGGGTATCATAACCCGGGATATACCACATCGGCATGCCTGCTGGAGGGGGTAATCCGGGACCAGTCGACCTGTTTTCCCACCCGGGTTCTCTAAAGTATTCTTCATTATGCAATGGTTCCACCATCCCTGATTCATTGTAATAACCTTCTGCCATCAGTTTTCTTAACGTCAGTCGCGTTTGTTCGGATATCTGTGGTGTGTCCATCAACCCATAATAAACGATGAAATAATCAGTTTGATCCACAGAAATTGGTTTTATGTATGTTATAAAATATCCTGATGTCGTGTTACTTTCGTATTTTGTAACAGTAAATTCTAAATTACGCGATGGTATATGAAATCCGGATGGACCTGCAGCACCACGTTCTTTTATGTATGTGGCTAAATCGATCCTTGCTTGCATGAACTGTTTCTCGTCGTTGAAGTACCATGATGCCATCAGGTATCGTTCATCTGTTTCGTTCCGCCCGTAATACACGTAACTACTGTACTTTGATACTGCTGGGAAGCAGGATGGCGTGCCCTCTGTTCTATCGCCGATCAATTCGAAATGTTCTGCCTGGTTATTATAGTGGGTGTGCAAATGTTGCACGCTGGGGATATATGTATTAAGTACACTTTCTGATGGCTGTGATTCCGCCTTATTTATGTCATCGCGAAACTCATAGCATGCATAAACTATACCAATCATGCATAATACTAATATCGCAACTATTATAGTTTTTTTGTTGAACATGTTTAACTCCCAATAATGTAAAAAATAAAAAGTGGGTGATTTATGGTATCACCCGTGTCATTTCTGCCGAGTCCCAGTTGTCGTACGCTATCGTGTGGGTATGTTCGTCCCATGTGTCGTGTATGAATACATAGTCTTCGTCATAGTCACTGTATCCAAGACCGGTGACGCTGTGGTCCCCGTATGGTTGGGAGTGCCCGCTGCCAGTGCCACCTTGCTGCATGTGAAGCACAAACGGTCTGCTTGCATCGACCTCCTCTTTAACTCTATTCCACGATATCGATTTAAGTTGTGCATCAAAGTCCGAGTACCCATGATTATCGCAGACCTCCTCTATGCCAGGAGCGACATCACTATTATATGTTCCCCCAGGCGATCTCGGTGGAACTCCGGTATGCATCGCAACAGCCAGCTCGTCTATCAACGTTGTCTCACCTGGAAAGTTCGGATAACCATGGCTATCCCAGTACCCAAGAACCATCCCGGCTGCAGTTGGAGCGCATCCACATCGCCAGAGGTATGCAGGCACGTCGCTGATCCATCCCAATCCACGTGAAGATGCCGGACCTTCCAGAGAAGTTGTTTTCATCTTCTCTTCGAGAGCATCCCAGAGTGTGTTTGCTTCCTGCTTTCTCATCTGCTGCTTTTCCAGCAGATCCTTCTCACCCATCGGCAGCTCAACCCGTGGTACGTCAAGATCGACGATTACTGGTACTGTCAGATCCACCACCACACGGTCTACGATCTCGCCTCTATCATCGATCAGAGGGTACTTTGCATAGTAGAACGTTGCGCCAAGGTAGAGCGGTTTTGCTTCTCCGGCGGTCAACCCATTCTCGTCGGCACGTTCCTGTGCCAGTGTCTCAGAACGTGTTGTGAGTTCCGTTATTGCGTCAGGCGTTCTACCTGTCGAAAACTCAAGAATTGGGTAGTTATCCCTCGTTGCTGAAACAAGGATGTAGCCTGCGTACTGTCCGTTCTCGATTACGTCGAAGGCATAAGCCGACTTTTCACAATCGAGATCGTGGTAAACCGTGGATTGCTCCACAGTTGCTTCCTGCCATTCCGAGTAGTTATCTATGAACGTCGGAACGTATTGCACATAGAATGATGCAACTGTTTCGGCATCGTCTATGCTAACGTTGGTAGCTGCCGATGCTGGTGCAGATGCCGCTGCTATGAGCAGCACTGTTATAATGGCTGCCATCATGGCTGCCATCCCGATTCCTTTCGGTTTCGTTCTTGCTTTCATACACCCCCCTCAATCCGCAGATATTATGCGGATTCTGTAATATTCGCTACCTATTCCAATATTTTGCGTGCGGTTATTCTCCCAGAGCATTTTCATGAATTCATGTGTGGAATCATGGTTATACGGGACTTTAATCGCCCTATCCGGATCGTTTATCGCTTTCTGTACATACGGATATTGAATCAAATCATTTTGAGTGATTTCAACATAAGTTTCTGGCTTATGATCCAATTTTTCTGCGGAAATATAAGTGCCACATTCCGGACAATAGAACCACAGGAAAAAAACACCAATACAGCTAACAACAAGTAATGCCGCAAACATTATTATTTTTTTCATTTGAAATACCTCACTAAAAAATAAAACCGGGGGAGCCCCGGTCAAAAGTGATTCCTGTTATCTTCTATCGTCTGATCACAACCACTGCACCAGTTGTCTGTGACGAACATATAGGTGTATGTCATTATGCAGTAAGGACCCACATAACCATGATCCGGACAATCATAATTGTGGGATGCTTCATGTTGTGCAAGATGCCAATCCCAACTGGACGATATCTGGTGTTTCATGATCCACGCATCGCCAAGCATTTCGCTCCAGCCCCGATGATCGGTTTGCTGGTTGGTGAACACTGCCATCATATCCATGCCCTGTTGATTGTTATTCCAACCGGTTTCATCTTGTGCCTCGTCAAGCAATTGGTCGTCGTGGACGCTGTCATTGCTATCCCATTCGGAATACTTGCCTACTACAAAGTTTATTTCGTGGTCACTGTAAAAGGCATTATCCGCGGATTCTATTGTATTATGCGCAGTGTTTTGCCAATTACTCCCAAAATAACTTCGGTACTCCTCATCAGCAACGATCCATACATTGACAGTCACTGTGGATCGCCCGGATTGCGATACTGATCGATTGTCGATGAGTGTTATGTTTCCGGGATAATTGGGTGGGAGACATAACATATCTTCGAGACTTTCGATTTGCATATCGCCAACTTTCCGATCCTCCTCGACCAACTTTCTTACCGTTTCGTTCTGCTCCGCAAGAGCAAGAAGTTGATCAGTGTCCAGTTTACTCAATCGATCCATCTCTGAAGACGTCCATGGTGTTCCAATGACGCGATCCTTTCTTTCTTTCGCGTCCTCCTGTATTGCACCCACGGCTGGCGCAATTACCGCTGCTATGAGCAGCGCAGCAAGCAGCACTGTGGCTGCTATTCCGACTCCTTTCGGTTTCGTTGTTCCTTTCATGTCGTTTTCCTCCTTTGGTTTGTGTTCTATCTTCCCCGGAGGCACGACCAAAACCTTAAGTAAGCATAAGGCGTAGGCTTGATCATGCCTTCGGGCGGTTCTCGGGGTTCAACGTTCTCGGAAGGTTCGGTTGAACCCCGCGTGACATCCAACTGATGCCACTACGCGATACCATGAAACTCATTCCTTAAATAATTTCTGTCCATATCTTCCAACTGAACCGTTCTGGCAACCTTTCCGTTTCAGTTGGAAGATATGGACATAAAACTTAAATACAACCACGCATCCGCTATCATTGGTGAGTCTAAATGACTACAAAGATTTTAGCACTGCTCGTAATGCTACTGCTTTCAGTCTTGCTGGCTGGTGCAGCAGTATGCGAAGATTAGACCGACGCAACATGCGGCTATACCGTAACGCCGGCAAAGGATGCTGGCGGGGACGGCATCCGGTGGATTTACGACACCATCACACAGGGAGAGACCAACTGGCACAGCAAGATCGTGAGCACCAACATCAATACGCTGAACGTGGATCTGGACTGGGGCGACACGACAGACTCTCTCCGGCTCAAGATATACACACCAGACAGTTACGTGCTTGGTCCGTATTTCGATTATGACGATGGTGCTATCGATGGGGAGATAGATCTTGACATATATAATCCCAATGGTATAGCCAAAGGTACATGGCGTTACGAGGTCTACGGGTACAGCGTTGTGGGAACGGAAGACTATTATATCTGATATTCATACATCAATGATATGAAAAGATACGTAGCCTTCCTCTCCCTTTTTATTTTTCTTATTTTCAGTACCACTGCTTTATCAGACGATGGCGGATATGTTGTGAGACCCCACGTGGAAGGTGGAGTGGGTGTTGATTCGACAGGAGCAGATGCTACAATCACTTTCTGGGATCTTCCTTTATGGATACAAGTTGTCTATGTTTCCGGGATCATAATGGCTTTTTTGGGATCATTCAAGATATTTCCAGCAATAATAAGCCGCATTAAAAGATTTGTTGAGAATCAGAACAGGCAGAGCATCTCTAAATATATTCTAAATAACCCTGGCACCACAAAATCGGAGATATCCAGGAATCTCGGGATAAACAGGGGAACTGTAAAATATCATGTTCACAAACTTGAATCTGACAACAAGATCACCTTAATGAAAGTGGGAAAGTTCACAAGGCTGTTCCAGAATTCATCAGCACTGAAAACCGATGAGAAGATCATTGCATCTCATATTAGAGGTGAGACGAGCAGAATCCTGTTGTGGAGTATTCTGGAAAATCCAGGGGTAACAAATCAGGAACTTGCAGAGGCGTTACAGCTGGATAAAAGTACTGTGCACTGGCATGCCCATAAATTTCTTGCGGACGATATAATTAGATTTGAAAAAGAGGGCAGGTACCTGAAGTATTACGTAAAGGATGATGCAGCGGCGGATATGCCTGTCTCATATCTACCGATCGGTGGACCTGCGCGATGAACATCGGTGAACTTAAAGATGTATGGAGAACATGTCATCGGAGTCGAGGACTGCGCATTCAACGTGTATCAGCACCAGGACAGTAATCATGTTTTTAGGTCCGGTCAAGGGAAAGGGCATCTATCACTTTTGTGCAGAATTTAAACATGCTCATTCACCAGGCATTTTCAAGGGAATTGAAGTACAACTCCCTCTGTACATGCAGAATAAAAACGCAGAATATGGGGCATATTTTGTTTTATATTTTAAAGGAGATTGGTTTGACAAACCAAAAAATAAGACAATGGGATAATTAGAGTTAGATATTCAGTGTAGACAAATGGAAAAAGCGATGCATACAGCAGAGCATGTAAGGATATTTATGTTTAATTTTTCAAAACCGACGACTGCAAGCAAAAGATAGAGTGAAATCTAAGATGCATGTCGTGCAACCGGTGCTGTTCGGATGCATCTGATAACATCGTCCCGGCCCGATGCCATCTAATCGGATATTTAAGTTAAAACAGACAAGACATAACCGGGGCAGATATGATTCTGCCGCAGACCCCAGAGCCACACACCATGCCAGAAAAGATCCTTTTGCCGGAAAAAACAGAGAAAGAGATAATATCCGATCTACAGATTCGACCGGATACGTTTGACGAGTTCGTGGGGCAGACGGAATTAAAAGAGCAGTTGCAGATCTTTATAACGGCTGCGAAACAGCGTGATGAACCTATTGATCACATCCTATTCTCAGGACCTCCTGGGCTTGGAAAGACTACACTTGCGCATATCGTCGCTTCCGAACTCGGAGTTGCGATTCGAGCGACAACAGGACCGGTTCTGGAGCGACCAGGCGATCTTGCCGCAATTCTCACGAATTTAGGCGCGAAGGATGTCTTATTCATCGATGAGATACACCGCTTAAACCAGATCGTGGAAGAGACCCTGTATTCGGCAATGGAGGACTTTGCGATCGATGTGATGATCGGCGAGGGTGCAAGTGCACGCTCTGTCCGCCTGAACCTCTCACCATTCACGCTCATCGGAGCAACCACGAGAACAGGACTTATCAGTTCCCCTCTCAGGGATCGTTTCGGTGTCGTCAACCGGCTGAACTTCTATCCACCTGATACGTTGACAGAGATCGTTCTCAGGTCTTCCAGGGTGTTTGGGATCGAGATCGAGCAGAACGGCGCAAGGGAGATTGCGAACCGTTCGAGAGGCACTCCGCGGATTGCGAACCGGATTCTCCGCCGTGTTCGCGATTATGCGCAGGTGATGGCAGATGGTGTGATCACGCATGGTATCGTCGATTCCGCACTCTCGATGCTCAAGATCGATGAGAGGGGGCTGGATGAGCTTGACCGGACGATTCTTGCCATGATCATCGATGATTTCGATTGCGGACCTGTCGGCGTCAAGAATATCGCAATCTCTGTTGGCGAGGAGGTGCGGACGATAGAGGACGTTGTGGAGCCGTATCTGATACAGATCGGGTTTGTCAAGCGGACACCGCAGGGAAGGGTTGCAACTCTGGCTGCGGTAGCGCATCTACGCGGACGTGAACCTGCACCATCCACGATCCAGACACACGTAACCTGACACTTCACCCCCATCGCAATGCTTAAATGGTGCTCTCGCAAAACTGATTACCAATGGCAAAAACAATCGCTGAAAAATATTGCACGTCATGCGGCGCACATCTGGTTGATCCCGGGTACACCCAGTTCCATTGCCCGACCTGTGAAACGATCCTCGGCAGATGCGCTTCCTGCCGAAAGCAGAGCAATCCGTACACCTGCCCGAAATGTGGATTTATAGGTCCGTGAGGTGAGAAAATGGGTGAAGTAGTAGCAGTAATCAAGATCATGCCAAATGGCGTGGACGTTGACCTCGAAAATCTTAAAGAGAATCTTGCGGCTGTGATGCCAGCAGGTATCGACCTCAGTGGGATCGCTGAAGAGCCGATCGCATTCGGGATTGTTGCATTGATGGTAACTGTTGTCGTCGGTGATGTCGAGGGTGGAACCGACTCGGTCGAGAAGGCTTTTGCAGAAGTTTCGGGCGTAGAGAGCGTGCAGGTAGCGGAGATCGGAAGACTGTTATAATTGCCATTTATGGATTATGGGCTCGTAGATCAGGGGTAGATCGCAACGTTCGCAACGTTGAGGCCGCGGGTTCAATTCCCGCCGAGTCCATGTCCCGATTCAAGATTACAGGCGGTATTCCAAGTCTTGCAGGATAATTATGCCGTAAGCCCTGAAAAGCCCGGGTAGATGAATGGTCGTATGTCCTGGCCTTGGGCTCCTTACCGCGCGCCGGATTGTAGACGCGTTTTTTTCTTCCCGTTTCATTTGTTTGCCGTTGAGATCGTGAGAGTTTGTGAAGACGAAGTTTAGGGACCGCCGCAAAATAACATGGTCAGGTTAAACATCCTTAATCCCATTCACGAAATATCTTCTCTGCTGGAATGTAGTTTCTCTGTAATATGCAACCATCTCGTTTCCTCATTGGAAAGATGATAGGTACTGTATGTGTTTCGTCGAAGTGAATATTATAGGTATATGGATTTTGCCCCAAAGCCCGCCTTGAGATTTTTTAATATTCTCTGGTAGCCAATCATCCCAATAAGCGCATGCATCATAAAATATTTAATATATATATATATAATAGTTGTATTAGCATATATGGTGAAGTGCAATATATGAATTAATAAGTCACTATCGAAAGAAGTGGAAAATGGAAAGATCGTCCAGACACTACCACTGATCAGGTTTGAAGGGTAGATGTACCAGTTATTCACGCCGATATCACCAATTCGATGTTCTGTTTGCGAAAAAACCTATAAAACCGAATGAAAAGTACAGTCGATCCCTAATTTCAAGCTACAGTATCATAAGCT
>JAYEGI010000124.1:0-3556 GCA_034659035.1 Methanobacteriota archaeon | reverse complement strand
ATATGTGAGGTAAAGAAACTCAGGAAAACATATCTTCTTAAAGATTTGATTATCACACTGGACAACGTGGATGCCCTGGGGGAATTCATAGAAGTTGAAGGCAAAGCAAGCAATGATCGAGAATTTGAGGAGAAGAAAGGTGAGATATTCAAGCTTCTTAAAAAACTCGGACTCTCAACAGAGAAGATAAGCCAGAGGTCCTATCTGGAGATGCTTCTTGACGGGAAAAGGGGGTTAAGCAATATATATAAGGATAATGGAATAGCTTATGAGTGATAGTGATGATGGAATAGGACAGATCGCCCCCTCCGAAGAGGAGATAAGATCGCTTGACGATCCGGCACTTTTTATTAACAGGGAACTAAGCTGGATAAAATTAAATGAGCGGATCCTTGAGGAAGTACGTGACAGGGAACATCCGCTTTTGGAGCGGATTAAGTTCCTTGCGATTTGCGGAAGCGGTCTCGATGAATTTTTCATGGTACGGGTTTCGGGTTTGAAGCGACAGGCGTTAAAAGGTGCTCTTAAAGCACCACCTGATGGCATGACACCGCAGGAACAGCTTGCTGCTATAAGAATAGAAGTCGAAAAACTTCTGAAGAGATACTCAAAATGCTGGAATGAAGAGCTAATCCCGGATTTATTAAATGCTGGTATCACGATTGAAAAGGTTGAAGATCTTGATAAGGATCAACGCAATTATGTTAGAGATTATTTCGATAATAATATCTTCCCAACACTTACGCCTCTTGCCATGGATTTTGCACACCCGTTCCCCTTTATCTCAAATCTCTGCTTCAACCTTGCTGTAATTGTCAGGGATCCTGAGAACGGTGAGAAGTATGCCCGAGTTAAGGTACCAACCGATCTGTTCCCAAGACTGGTTGAGATACCGGATAAAGGAAATAAATCTAAGAACAAAATTAAAATGAAGAAAGAGATCACTCTTGTCTTTATCGGGGACATTATTACATCAGAGATGGATAAATTGTTTCCAGGCTTAAAGGTTGTTGCCACCTACCCATTCAGGATGACCCGGAATGCAGAGATAAAGGTAACAGACGATCTTGCATCAGATCTTCTAACCGCAATGGAGCTCGGCATTGAGTCAAGAAGGACCGGTTTTCCTGTGAGGCTGGAGATCGATGAATCAATGCCTGATAAATTGAAGAAACTCTTTATTCGTAATTTCATGCTTACTGACGATCTTGTGTATAAAGTTGATATGCCACTCTCTATTGCTGATTTCTGGCAGTTTCTTGACCTCGATAGACCTGAACTTAAGGATGTACCTTTCTTGCCATACACCCCGCCCGCTTTTTATGAGGGTATAGACATCTTTTCTGCGATAGAAAAGCGAGACTGGGTCTTTTATCACCCTTATGATAGCTTCAATACGATAGTGAACCTGCTTAAACAGGCAGCAAAAGACCCGGATGTTTTAGCGATCAAGACCACGCTGTACAGGGTTGGTAAAAAATCGCCGATCATATCCGCCCTATTATATGCAAGAAAAAGGGGTAAAGCCGTAACAGTACTCGTGGAGTTAAAAGCAAAATTTGATGAGGAGAAAAATATTGGTTGGGCGAAGGTTCTTGAGGATGCGGGTGTGCATGTGATTTATGGGCTTGAGGACTTAAAGGTACATGCGAAGATACTTCTTATCGTTCGAAAACATGGTGAGAAAATCGTGCATTATTCGCTTGTAAGTGCAGGTAACTTCAATGCCGTCACTTCGACAACTTATGCGGATATCGTTTACCTGACCGCAAGTCCCGAAGTCGGAGCAGAACTTACAGAGGTATTTAACCTCCTCACAGGATATTCGAAGAAAGATGACTATAAACATCTCGTGGTTGCTCCGGCGGCGCTTCGAAGAGAGGTTATTGATCGTATCAACCGTGAGATAGATGCGCATAAACGGGTGGGGGACGGATACATAGCCATCAAATTAAACGGTCTTATTGATAAGGGCATAATTCAGGCGCTTTATAGGGCGTCGATGGCTGGTGTGCAAATCAATCTCAACGTGCGGGGCCTGTGCGCACTGAGACCGGGTGTAAAAGGCGTAAGTGAAAATATAACCGTGACCTCAATACTCGGGCGATTTCTTGAACATTCAAGGGTCTATTACTTCAGGAACGGTGGAGCTGATGAGGTGTTGATAGGTAGTGCGGACATGATGCCAAGAAACCTCAATAAACGAGTTGAAGTACTCCTTATCGTTCCGGACCCGGAATTAAAAGAGAGTATAATCGAGTACATGTTAAATATTCACCTGAAAGATAACGTAAAAGCAAGAAGGCTTTTATCTGATGGAACTTATGAACGTATAATCCCGGGTCCTGATGATGAACGTATAGACTCGCAGAAATGGCTGATAGAAAACCGGGGAATCTGGCATGGTGACGCATGATTTCTGATTTTTGAAAAGGAGGAATGGGAATGGAGAATAGTATAACTTTTGCGCTGCTTGAAGATCAGGATCATCAAGATCTGATCCGTACAATATCAGAATCATACCAGTTTGCGCATGACCTGCCCACCACTGCGAAAGAGAGCTATTTCGATTCCTTTGACTGGCTCCTCCATAACGAGAATCTTGTTCTCTTAAAACAGGATGATACATATTACTTAAAGGAGATGGAATCCTCTAAAGTGACAGCAGAGTGCATAATCGCGCATAATTCCGTGGCACAGTTCTGGTGGGACTTTCCTGATTGCGAGATTGCGGCGTTACTTAAGTCGTGCCTGGATGTCAGGGCACTTCTACCGTTTTTAGAGATTGAGAAGAGGCGCGAAAAACTCCATATCTTAAACAAGGACGAAAAAACGGTACTGCGGGTGTATCTCGACGAGATCAATCCGAAAACAGACGCCCCCATCCAAAAATCCATCCGTACTATCACGCTTGAGCCAGTCCGTGGCTACTTAAAGGAGTTTCGTGATTTTCATCGGTTTATAGTAGGAACCCGAGTAGCTGATCCCTGTGAGAATTTATTCGACATGATGCTCAAGCTATCCGCACGAAAACCCGGGGACTACAGCTCTAAAATGAAGGTCGCACTCACAGGAGACATGAGCGGGAGTATGGCTACAAAGAAGATCCTACTCTATCTGTTAAACGTCATGAAACAGAACGAGGACGGGGTCATAAATGATATAGACACCGAGTTTCTCCATGATTTCCGGGTCTCCGGGCGCAGGACGCGCTCTGCCCTGAGCCAGATCAAAGACGTGCTCCCCCCGGAAAAACTTGATCGGTTCAAAGAGGATTTCAGGGAGCTTGGCCAGTCTTCAAACAAACTAAGAGACCGGGACGTGTACCTGCACACGAAGGATGCGTACCTCGCCATGCTACCCGATGATCTCAGACCAGGACTCGACCCTTTTTTCATAGATCTGGAAAAACAGCGGAAAAAAGAGCTGAAAGGATTTACTGAAGTGCTCCGCTCTGAATTTTACAAGCAGCTTGTCACCGACTGGGAAGCATTCCTCATTTCTGATGAGGATTACGAAATGATGCCTGCAAACGCACAAAAGCCTGTTATAACAC
>JAYEGI010000123.1:0-14267 GCA_034659035.1 Methanobacteriota archaeon | reverse complement strand
GAAGCAAAGGCGGCAGCAGAAGAGGCGAAACAGTCAGCAGCAGGGACGTCCAGCACGCCAGGGTTCGGAGTTATCCTTGCCGCAGCCGGAATTCTTGGAGCGCTCTTCTTTGCAATGAGGCGTAAGTGAGAAATCGTCAACTCCGTGTCGATAGGGGTTTTACAGCCCCTGTCGATCCTTTATAAACTTTTTAAAGAATGTATGAAATGAAAGCAATTAGAATTCTGGGTGTGCTAGCACTGCTACTGATCCTGTGCATGACATCGATCGCATCCGCACACAGAGTGATCGTGCAGGGGCAGGTGAGCGAGATACAAATAAAGGCGTATTATGGCGGCGGAGGTGCGGATCCCATGGTGGATGCGGATGTAGTGGTATACGCGATCAGGGATGGACAAGAAGAACTGTATAAAACAGGCAAGACCGATGATGCCGGGATGTACTACTTCCAGCCATTGATTGGAGTATCCGAGTACAGAGCAGCGGTGGAAGCAACCGGACATCGTGGTGAAGAGACCGTGAACCTTGCAGAAGGGACAGGACTCACGGAATCGGAGCAGGCGGAAGCAGAGAAGGAAGCAGGGCTGCCGGTCGCTGGAATAATCACTGGGTTAGGATATCTGGCTGGACTTGCAGGCATAGCAATGCTCATCACAGCCCGGAAGATGAAGAAACAGTATGGAGCCAAATAGGAGGTGATATAAATGGTACACATATCAGATGGCGTTCCACTAGACCCCCTGCTCATAATGGGGGGTTGGGTGGTGACAGTCGCAATCCTTCTGTATGCGCTCTCAAAGATGGAGACCGAGGACGTGCCAAAACTCTCGGTTATCACAGCCGCTGTCTTTGTCGCGTCACTCATCCACATACAGTTTGGGCCCACGAGCGTTCACTTCGTACTAAACGGCTTTGCAGGCGTGATGCTTGGGATACTTGCATTTCCCTGCATCTTTGTTGCGCTCGTCCTGCAGTGCTTCCTCTTTAGTTTCGGCGGGGTCGCAATGATCGGGATCAATACCATCAACATGGGCGTGCCCGCGCTGATCGCCTACCTGATATTCAAAACGGGAACCGGTCTTAATATCAGACCGGAAACGAGGAAGCGGGCATCATTATTTGCCGCGATCGCTGGAGGGCTCGGTGTGGTGCTCGCACTCCTCTTACTTGCGGCAGAACTGATCACGATCGGTGACGTGTTCCTTGAGACGACGATAGCTGTCGTGACCGTACACCTCCCGATCATCGCAATCGAGGCGATCTTCACCGGAGTGCTCGCCGGGTTTATTGCAACAGTCAAACCCGAAATGTTCGGGAAGAAGTGATCCAGCATGATTTCAGAGATCGACCGGTACGCGGGAATCTCCTCACCGATTCACCGATGGGATCCCCGTCTCAGACTCATATCCATCTTCGCGCTGATATTCTCAGTCATACTTCTCTATAATCTGCAACTGATCGTGATTGGCATGATCTTTGCAATTATTCTGACCTGCATATCAAAAATTCCGCTTTCCTTTGTCCTCTCTCGCATGAAACTGGTATTCATCTTTGTGATGCCATTCTTCATCATCATCCCGTTCACAGTTATAGGTGATGGAGTCGGGATAGTGAGCTTCGGCGGGATCACATTGAGTTACAGAGGAATCGAATACGTCAAGTTCGCTGCAATGATCGTTCTAAAAGCACTCACCGCAGTGATGCTGATCTTTCCGATGATCGGCACATCCAGAATAGATATTACAATAAAGGCACTCGAGGGTCTGCATATGCCAAACAAACTGGTACAGATGTTCGCATTCACGTACCGGTACATCTTTGTGCTGGACTATGAGTTCACGCGGATGGATCGCTCGCTTGTATCCCGTGGATTTAAGAGGCAGGGAAATCTGTACACGCTCACAACGATTAGCAAAGCTATTGCGATGCTCTTTGTGAATAGTTACGAACGGGCAGACCGTGTCTTCTATGCGATGAGGTCTAAGGGCTACTCAGGAAAGATTGCCACGCTGCATGAGTTCCATGCCCGACGTCAGGACTGGGTCAACACATCAGCCGTCGTCGGGTTCGCGCTTCTCCTGCAGGTAGCAGCAACATATGACACATTCAGCGCAACTCGGGGGTTCCTATGACTACGAAAGCGACAGCAAAGAGGACAGGATGTGCGATACGCGTCCATGACCTGAATTACATATATCCTGACGGCACGGCAGCGCTTGAGCACGTCTCATTCGAGATTAAGAAAGGAGAATCCGTGGCACTCGTCGGACCAAATGGTGCTGGCAAATCAACGCTCCTCCTCCACCTAAACGGCATATTGCATAGCAAAACATCGCGTGGAGCAGTCGAGATCCTCGGCGAACCGATCGATCCCAAAAAAGTGCACGAGATGCCGAAAAAGATCGGGATCGTCTTCCAGGACCCTGATGACATGTTATTTATGCCACTCCTCTTCGATGATGTCGCATTCGGTCCGATCAACCTCGGCATCGAGAAAGATGAGGTGAAGCGGCGGGTCAAGGACTCGCTTCTACGGGTCGGGCTTGCAGGCTATGAGACCCGGGTCTCACACCACTTAAGCGGCGGCGAGAAGAAGCGGGCTGCGATAGCGACGGTTCTTTCGATGGATCCTGAGATCATAGCGATGGATGAGCCCACAGCCAACCTGGACCCGAAGAGCAGGGCGGAACTGATAGAGATCCTTGGGGGACTGAAAGACGAGGGAAAAACCCTTATTATCATCACACACGACGTAAACGCAATTCCCGAACTTGCAGACCGGGTCATCGTCCTCGAGAAGACCGTTATTGCGGATGGAGCCACCCGCGAGGTCTTCGCAGACTCCGGGATGCTTGTTTCGGCAGGGCTCGATGTTCCGACGATCATGCAGTTCTTTGAGGTCCTGCAGGCGTTTGGGTACCCGTGCGATATACTCCCGCTCTCGATCGATGGCGCGGTTGAGAACCTGACACAGACGATTGAGAACGAATCCGGGCACATACATCTGCATATCCACAAGCACACACATACAGATGTCGGCACTGTCCGCGGCAAGTATCAGCACCACCGCACGGCTACGGATTTCCAGAAGTGAAGGATGAGGGAGTTGGTGCTGGTTTCGGAGTATATGTTTAGGCAGTGCCTCCGAAGCGAAGTGCTGTCGTAACCACTCAGACGTGTTGATCGGTCTCCCGATTTCGATCCTGTATTTTCTGGCAAGAAAAATAACCGCGGAGGGCGCAGAGGAACGCTAGAAGCATTTAACCGTTTATTTCCCCTCTGCGTCTCTCTGCGTACTCTGCGGTTAAATTCCCGGTTTGGTTACAGTATCCCCTATTTCCCAAGTAGTCCATGTATAGTGAAGACTCCCGATAGTGGTTTTAGGTACCTGAGCAGTTACGATAATTCCTGCATAGTGATGTCCCCCGATATTGGTTTAGGTATCTGAGTAGTTACGTGCTGCCTACATAAAGATCATCGCAATGAAGGCCACGTATACCATAATAAACAGTGCACCAGCTCTCCTGTCAAATGCCCCGCGATATCTCACGAATATCACCATTGCCATCGCCAGGAAGACCATCAGGACGACGTTGTCCACAATTGCATCTGCAAGCGGAATGGTGCGGAATCCAGCACCGATCCCAAGGGCAAGCAGGATGTTTGCGATGTTGCTTCCGATAACATTCCCAATAACCATCATACCCCACTTTTTCCGGGCGGCGGTGATCGATACTGCAAGTTCGGGAAGAGACGTGCCGAGTGCAACCAGTGTCAGTCCGATGACCGTTGTGGAGATTCCCAGTTCTGATGCGACAACGACTGCAGTATCCACCAGGAAATTACATGCTATGAACACGCCAAGACCCCCTGCAATGGTCTGCCCGAGAGGTCGCACGAGGTCATTCCTATTATCACCAATCTCAGGAACCGGGTGTGTCGACCGGTGTCTGGTGTAGCCGTCCCGGATATACCACCCGTACACTATGACCAGCAGCATCCCCGCCATCCATGTAAGCTTGCCCGCGTATAAGAAGTAGCACGATACTATTGTAAGTATCAGGACATGGATCTTCACATCACGGTAAATACTGCGATCAATGACGATAGGGCTGACTATACATGCCGCGCCAAGCACCAGAGCAACGTTGGTGATGTTGCTTCCGACTACGTTTCCGGCGGCAAGCTCAGGATTGCCTGTGTAGGCTGCGTACACGGATACGACGATCTCGGGAAGCGATGTTCCAATCGCCACCACGGTCACCCCGATCAGGAACTCTGACACCCCAACTGCCTTTGCGAGTCTTGATGCGCCGCCAGTGAACCAGTCGCTCGAATACGCCAGGAAAACGGCGGACAATACGAGGGTCAGCAATTCCATCAACATAAGACCAAATTGGTTTCATAGTACATAATCTTTATAATCCCGAAGTAGCAACATAACCATCATTCGGAGGAAAAACATTGGCAAGAAAAACGGTAAGAAAAACCGATCGCTGGAAGACAAAGAAATGGTACCAGGTCGTAGCTCCTGAGATGTTTGGCAGGTCGGTTATATGTGAGACGTTTGCAGATGCACCAGAGAAGCTGATCGGGCGGACGGTTAGTGTCACGGTTGGCGATATGGTTAAGGATTTCTCGAAACAGAACACCAAACTACATTTCAAGATCACGGATGTGAGTGGAGATGCGGCAGGCGCATCATTCACCGGGCACCAGATGACTAATGATTACATCGGATCGCTGATCAAGCGCCAGACGTCACGCATCGATGCAAATCTGGAAGTATATACAAAGGATGGGTACCGGATGCGGATAAAGCCAACCTGTTTCACGACGCACCGTGCAAAAACAAGCCAGATCGAGGCGGTACGCAAGAAGGTGGAAGAACTTGTCCATGATCGCGCAAGGAAACTTGATTTCGAGAAGTTAATCGAAGAGGCTGTGAACGGAAAGCTTTCCGCAAAGGTTTACCGAAGTATAAAAACCATATATCCGATGCGCAGGGTTGAAATTCTGAAAACAGAGATTACCGGCACTCCCGTAGGGAAGTGATGGACGCGGTATCTCAGGAACAGGTTTAATATCAACATCTGCATAAATTTATTACCGTTGCGCACATAATTAGGTAAATACAGAGGTTACGCGATATGAATACAAAGAAATTTCGAGGGTCACGCACATGTGGCGGAGGCACTCACAAGAATCGGCGAGGTGCAGGGAACCGGGGCGGACGCGGCAAGTGTGGCGCAGGCAAACACCATGCGACGCGAGCACTGCTGCGCGGATATACGTATGGGAAGCACGGGTTCACACGCCCTCAAAAAATTATTGTCGGCACGAACACCATCAACGTGTGCGAACTCGATTCAAGGATACCCCAACTGCTGCGCGCAGGGTTTGCCGAAGAGAAGGATGGTGCGGTACATATCGATGTTAGCATACTCGGTATCGACAAGGTTCTTGGCACCGGCAAGGTGAACAGGGCACTAATAGTATCCGCATCAACGTTCTCTAAAAACGCGATCACAAAGATCGATAACGCAGGCGGAACAGTGATTCATGCTTAATTGAGTGGTTAGTGGTGTTGCAATGAGTTTCAGAGAAGCTCTCGAACCGATCCTTGCTAAATTGCCCGCGGTCGCAAGTCCTGAGGGGCATGTACATCTCAAGAAGAAGCTTGCATGGACTGCAGGTATTCTCGCCTTATATTTCGCGCTCTCAAACGTCCCGCTCTTCGGCATGTCGCCTGAATCGACCGATATGTTCCACATGTACCGTGCGTTCTTTGCAGGACAGGGCGGAACATTGATGCTTCTCGGGATCGGTCCGATCGTCACGGGTTCGATCATCCTGCAACTGCTTGTTGGTGCAAAGGTCATAAATCTGGATATGTCCGATCCGCATGATCAGACATTATTCCAGGGTGCGCAGAAGCTGCTCGTTTTCGTGATGATTATATTCGAGGCGCTTCCGCAGGTGCTTGGCGGGTACATCCAGCCTTCGGCCAGCGTTGCGGCTGATCTTGGCGTCGATCCGTCTACAATCGTGCTCCTGCTCTTATTCCAGATATGTGTCGGCGGAGTCCTGATCCTGTTTATGGACGAGATCGTCTCCAAGTGGGGCGTCGGCTCAGGTGTGGGACTCTTCATCGTTGCTGGTGTCTCCCAGCAGATCATCACAGGGCTGTTCAGCTGGATACCGGAGATGGGTGGAAACATTCCGATCGGGCTGCTTCCACGGTGGGTGTATTTTGCACAGACCGCCCTACCAACAGGCTTCGTCAATATCCTGGTCGACACAGGGATCCTTGCGCTGGTCACAACCATCGCCATCTTCCTCTTCGTCGTCTTTGTGGAGAGTACTCGAATAGAGATCCCGCTTGCGCATAGCGCGGTTCGTGGTGCAAGAGGGAGATTTCCGATAAAACTCATATACGCAAGCGTGCTTCCTATGATCCTTGTGCGGGCGCTTCAGGCAAATATCCAGATGATAGGGATGTTGCTATCCAGTAAAGGGATCACGATACTCGGGAAATTCAGCGAAAGTACACCGCTTGGCGGGATCATGTATTACCTCGCACCGATTCATAGCCCACATGACTGGGTACCGTCGCTCGTCGCTATGAACTATTCGACACCGGAACTTGCAATGGCGTCACCGGAACTGTGGCAGATCACACTCCATGTACTCTGTGATGCCGCGATGCTGATCGTTGGAGGCATCGTATTTGCGCTCTTCTGGATCGAGACCACAGGCATGGGCGCAAAGAACGTGGCGCAGAACGTGTTCCAGTCCGGAATGCAGATTCCCGGGTTCAGACGGAGCCCACAGAGCATCGAGCGAGTCATGGACCGGTACGTGCCAAAGGTAACGATCATCGGCGGAGCATTGATCGGCGCGCTCACGCTCGTAGCATCGATGCTGGGAACGGTCGGAGGCGCAGGCGGTACCGGACTGCTACTTACAGTGAGCATCGTCTATCGGTTGTACGAGGATCTCGCATCCGAGCAGATGATGGAGATGCATCCAATGATGCGGCAGTTCTTCGGAGGCAAATGACAAACATCATACTCCTTGGACCGCCCGGGTCCGGAAAAGGCACGCAAGCAAAGTTGCTTGCAGAGCGGATCCATGCCCCCCACATCTCCACAGGTGATATCCTGCGGGCAGCAAAAGACACGGAACTCGGAGACCGTGCTTCCGAATACATGAACAGGGGCGAACTCGTCCCTGACTCGGTACTGATTGCGATCGTTGAGGATCGGCTCGCAAAGCCAGACTGTAGATCAGGCTGCATCCTCGATGGCTATCCGAGGACAATCCCGCAGGCAGATGCGCTCAACCACATTCTTTCGGAACTTAACATGCAAATCAATCTTGTGATCAACATCGATGTGCCGGACGACCGGTTGATCGCCCGCCTATCGGCGCGCCGTGTGTGCGAATGCGGGGCTACATACCAGTTGACGTTTAATCCGCCGCAGGTGGCCGGGGTATGCGACCTGTGCGGTGGGGCACTGTACCAGCGCGATGATGATACCGAGGAATCTGTTCAGAATCGCCTCATGGTGTATAAAAGAGAGACACAGCCGCTTATCGACTATTATGAGAATCTGGGGATACTTACGACGATCGAGGGGAGCGGTAGCATCAAAGAGATCTCAGGCGAGATCTACGCACATGTCCAATAATGCGGCACCCAATCGCCCTAAAAACTTTAAGAGTGGCGGTCAATCATATTCAGTCGTAACTACTCAGATGGCCAAAACACTATCACGAAACTTCACCTATACCGGAACTGCCGAAACCAAACAGGGAATTTAACCGCGGAGGGCGCAGAGGAACGCGGAGGATGATAAAGACTCTTGCGTTTCTCTGCGCTCACTCTACGGTTATTTTTCTTGACATAAAGTGAAGAGTCGCAATCAGGAGACCAATCAGCCTATCTGAATAGTTACCTTCAGTCCGTCCCGTGGCACCACAAATCCACATATCTCTACACTCATGAACCCCGACCACATCAAGAATGTGATTTCCCCGTTCATCCGCGTCCATCTTAAAGAATCCGGCGCAAGTGGTGCAGTTATCGGGCTTAGCGGTGGCATCGATTCAACGATCACGGCATATCTAACCACTCGCGCGATCGGGGCTGAGAACGTGCTCGGCATCCTGTTGCCTATACAGAATCTCACACCAGAACAGGACACGGATGATGCCATCGATATTGCGGATCGGCTCGGGATCGAGTACAGGGTGATCGAGATTAGCGGAATTTTGCGGTCATTTTCGGGTTTTATTCCTGACTACGATCCGGGAGCAGCCGTTTCGAACGGGAACCTGATCGCACGAATCCGGATGTGCGTACTCTATTATTATGCAAATATTCTGAACCGGATGGTAATTGGAACTGGAAACCGGACAGAGCTTCTTATCGGATACTCCACAAAATACGGCGATTCAGGCGTGGATATAGAGCCGATCGGTGATCTATACAAGACCGAGGTGTTCGAACTTGCCAGACATCTGGGAGTTCCGAAACAGATCATCGAAAAACTCCCGTCGGCAAGACTCTGGGCAGGGCAGACCGATGAGGGAGAACTCGGGATGCAGTATAAAGAGATCGACCGAATATTAAGGATGCTTGTTGATGAGGGGTTGAGTGCGGAAGAGGTCGCGGCGCGCGGGGTGCCAGAGGACAGTGTCTCTCGCATAGCTAACCTGGTCCGCGCAAGCGAGCACAAACGGCATGCTCCGCCGCGTGCAGGTGGCAAGACCGAAACCTGAAGCTATGAAGACGACGATACTGTCCGGAATTCCAGTGATTTATTACCGCGGAGCACCCTTCCGGAGGATCCGGTCGTGGTAAGGAAGATTAAATCACAGAGTACACAGAGAGTTGTTATTTCTCTCTTTCGTCCCTCCGTGTTCTCTATGGTTTTCCGAAACTTTGTATCTAAAATCTCAGAAAAGTCTCTGGAGTTTTGGTCACTGCAACACGAGATACCAAAGACCCGAAATTTGAGGACATGGCAATGTCACTAAAAAATTCGACAGTGCCAAACACGGTACTGGCGTTCGAACTCTCTGGTGAGCATGAGACCCTTCCAGAAAGCGAGGTGCTCGCATGTATGCGTGCGCTCGATATCGGGCATAACTTCGTAAAGAGCCTGGAACAGTGTCTGCTATTAAAGATTAGGGGAGATCCCTGCGAGATATCAAAAAGATTGTCCACAAGACTTGCGATGACGCATCATATCGTCTCAGTCATCATTAAGTGCGATCCGCTTCCGACAAGCATCCTTGAATCGGTTCGAGCCGCAGAGATAACCGTGCCTGAAGGCGAAACATTCAGCGTCAGGGTAAAGCAGATAAAAGGTTCCTTTATACAGTCCACCCGTATGGAACGGATCATAGGCGGGGTTATTTTTGAAAAAAATAGTGGTGCAAAGGTAAATTTATCCAATCCTGATCACAGGTTCCGTGTAATCGTCACAAAAGATTCATGCATCTTCGGGGAAGTCCTTGCATCGATAGACCGGAGGCAGTTTTGGGATCGATTGCCGCATAAGAAGCCGTTTTTTTATCCGGGAGCGATCTTGCCGGATATGGCTCGTGTAATCGTAAATCTCTGCGAAATCCGCACGAATGACCTTGTCCTTGATCCGTTCTGCGGGACCGGCGGCATCTTGCTCGAAGCAGGCATGATCCGCGCCCGTTTGCTCGGAATCGATGTGCAGGAATCGATGGTACGCGGAGCGGACATGAATCTCAGATCTCACGGATTTGAATACGAGTTAGCTTCCGGGGATGCTTGCAATCTGCCGCTTAAGGACGGGTCGGTAGATACAGTGGTCACTGACCCACCTTATGGTCGATCTGCCGTTGTTAGGGCAGAATCCGTCGAATCGCTCTACAAGAATGCTCTCCTGGAGACATATCGCGTGATGAAGAAGAGCGGACATGCAGTTGTGGTCTCTGACTTTGAACTGCCGTGGGCGGATGAGATCGGCTTTGTTGTGACCGGACTCTATAAAAATCGTGTTCACCGGAGTTTGACCCGGTACATTCTGGTGCTACGTAAGTGAGCGCAGCGTTTTCCTCCTCCGAGCCTTCTCTTGTTCGGCATTCGGCGCTGCTTTGCAGACCGCGGTTAAACTCCATGCTTTAGTCCCGATTTTAACCACATGGAACTGTCAAGCGCCCCCTAAACCCGCCGGCGCGACAAACCTCGTGAGAACCGGTACCGCACCATCGCGCATACCACAGCCACCCCATCCCGGACCGGATTGAATTTCGAGCCCCCTTCCCGTACCGAATATGCAATCGGGATCTTTCTGATCCGCAGACCAAGCCGCACAGACTTCGCCGTGATCTCGGTCTCGATCCCGAAGCCGTCAGACACAAGTTTCATCTGCGAGATCGCATCCCTTGTAATGCCGCGGAATCCTGAGAGATTGTCGAGTCTCACACCGTACAGCACCAAAAACGCGGTCCTTGACATCCAGTCACCGATCCTGAGCAGGAGCGGAAGCGAACCTGCAACAAATTCCGTGCGCTCGCCGATCACAAGATCACACTCTTTGAGCGCATCGATAAATTCAGGGATGCGGTCTACCGGGTACGTATCATCAACGTCCACGAAGACGACGTCATCGTCCACGTACTCAAAAGCAACCCGAAGCGCGTCCCCTTTTCCCCTTCCGTTGTCGGATATGACCGCAGCACCCATCTGCCTCGCGATCTCAGCGGTTCCGTCGGTCGAGTACCCATCGACCACCACGATCCGGTCGGAGCAGACGCTTCGGATTCGGTCGATGGTATCTCTGATGGATTCACTTTCGTTCTTTGTCGGGAGTATGATTGCGGTCATAGTGATATGGACGTCTGGTCTGTTTTCCACAGGAAAGACATGTCACGACCACACAGGTGCCGTTTAGCCTCACACGGCATGTTCTGCCCGGAACAAGGTACTTCCCGCAGTGTTTGCACATCCTGCGCTTCAGGTGCGCTGGGATGCGTACGCGATGCCGCATCCCAATCCGTCTTGCTATGTGGACGTAACGGTCGCACAAGAGCGGGCGCGCTTCTGATATCGATTCGGCGAGTTCGAAGAGCCGCTCGATCTGCTGCGCGGCAATGTTCCTGATCCATCTCTTCCGGTGTTTTAAGGCCATTATAGTTTGCTGTAAAGTATCTGTTTGGATCTACTTATTACCGCTTAAGCAATAGTAACTACCCGAGTACTTAAAACCACTACCAGGGACTTCACTATGCCGGAACTACCCGGGACATGGGGCATACTGCAACCAAACACAGAATATAACTGCAGAATACAGGGAGGGGCGCGGAGAGGGAATAAAAGGTTAAGTGCTTATAGCGATCCTCTGCGCTATCTACGGTTATTTTTCTCGCCAAAAATTCCGGATCACCGGACAAACTCGTATATCGAGGTCTGTCTCGTAATGCACGGTTCTCGCAGGCAGTGGAATCGATAGACTGCTCCCGACGATCCATTATCCACTATCCGTAGATTCGATAATCTTATTCCGATCAGCCGTATCTTCATCTCTCCGATAAACTCACTTATCAGGTTCTTTGAGATGTTTCTAACCAGTTCCGGATCGGAACTTGTGAATCCGATGCTCTTTGATCGTGTGTGCGTATCAAAATCCTCGAACCTGACCTTCACAGACACGGTCCGGAATAGGTATCCGGTCTTTGATAGGGCGCGGTGCGTCTCATCGGCGAGAGCATCGATCGAATCGTAGATAATCCCTGGATCGGATGTGTCCTCCCCGAATGTCAGCTCTCTACCTATTGATTTGACTGTGCAGTCTTCTTTCACCTCGCTTCTATCGATGCCACGTGCAAGATCCTGCATCCGGTACCCCCACTTTCCAAACCTCAAAACAAGTTTTCGGGCATTGTACTCCCTTAGATCGCGTATCGTCTCGACCCTCATGCTCTTAAGTGCCTGTCCTGTCTTTTTCCCTATGCCCGGGATCTTTGTTACAGGCATCAGGTCAAGAAACTCGCACACCTCGCCAGGCGCGACAATGGTCAAACCATCAGGCTTCCGGACATCGGATGCAATCTTTGCTACAAGTTTATTCGGACCTATCCCGATGGAACATGTCAGTTCTTCCTTCGTGTGTATCTCTTTTTTGATATTCATCGCCGTTTCGACAGCATCTTCCGGGTCATCCGTTTTTACTCCGATAAATGCCTCATCGATGCTGACTCTCTGGAACGTATCTGCGTAGTTCGCAAGGATCTTCATGATCCGTCCGGAGACCGCCTGATACAGAGCCATGTCAACCGGCAGAAACTTAGCGTCAGGACACAACCGGTATGCCCTGGAGATCGGCATTCCGGAATGGATGCCATACTCCCGTGCCTCATAAGAACAGGTACTAACAACCCCCCTGCCCGCGCCCCCTTTCGGGTCTGCGCCGACCACCACTGGCAGCCCTGTAAGTTCAGGATGCCGGACCACTTCGATGGACGCGAAGAAACCGTCCATATCCACGAGAAGTATCGTCCATGCCCTCTGATCCACTTCGGGGGGCTTATTCCAACTCCTCGATATCGCGTACCTCCTCACCATCCACTCATGTCAAGCATATAATACTTTTATATTCCATTCTATTCCTAACATGATTGACTGTCCTACACCTCAAGTCTCCGTGCCACCTCATCCAGGAACTCTTCCGTGTTCACAGTCTTTTGTGCAGGCGGTTTTGCCAGTTTCGCTAAGTCGCCAGTCATTATCCCGTCTTCTATCGTCCCTAAAGCAGCAGCATCTAATTTGTCTGCAAATGCGCCTAGCTCAGGTGTGCCGTCAAGTTCGCCACGCTTCCGGAGCGCACCACTCCATGCAAATATCAGTGCGACTGAGTTGGTAGAGGTCTTCTCACCCTCAAGATGCTTGTAGTAGTGCTTCTGCACCGTACCATGTGCCGCTTCATACTCGAAGTAGCCATGAGGCGATACCAATACCGAAGTCATCATAGCTAAACTACCAAATGCTGCCGCAAGCATATCAGACAGCACATCGCCATCGTAGTTCTTCAGCGCCCACAGCATGCCACCCTCCGCCCTCATTATCCTTGCTACCGCATCATCGATTAGCGTATAGAAATATGTGATCCCTGCCGCCTCAAACTTAGCCTTGTACTTCTCTTCATATAGCTTCTCGAATATCTCCATGAAAGTACTGTCATAGATCTTGGATATGGTGTCCTTCGTGGCGAACCATAAGTCCACCTTCTGGTCCAGTGCGTAAGAGAAACAAGCTTCGGCAAAGCTAGTTATTGATGCGTCAAGGTTATGTATACTCTGTATAATACCCGGTCCATCGAACTCGTGTATCGTGCGTCTAACATCCTCCCCATTCTCATTCGTGACCACAAGCTCAGCCTTGCAGGGACCCCCAATCTTGTACTCAACGTTCTTGTATACATCGCCGTATGCGTGCCTACCCAGGATGATAGGTTTTGTCCAGTTTCTTACCGCCGGATGTATGTTCTTTACCATTATGGGCGTTCTAAAGATAGTACCATCCAGCATGGATCTGATTGTGCCATTAGGGCTCTTCCATTGCTCTTTTAGGTTGTATTCCGTAACCCGCGCCGCGTTTGGCGTTATCGTAGCGCACTTAACACCCACTTTGTACCTCTTTATCGCCTCTGCAGCATCTATGGTTATCTGGTCATCGGTCTCGTCCCGCTTTTCTATTGATAAGTCATAGTACTCCGTTTTGAGGTCTATATAAGGAAGTAGGAGTTTATCCTTTACCATAGCCCACATTACCCTTGTCATCTCGTCTCCGTCCATCTCTACTAACGGAGTCTTCATCCGGATCTTATCGGTCATCTTTTCTCTTCACCTCTTCTTTCTGGTTTCTGAATATTCCAAAACTTCTGTCTCACTCGGCAACATATAGAGGACCTCATCCCATGGATGCCGATACAAGCCGGAATGCAGCCGTTTCTGGTCCAGGAAGTGCCCGATCATACCGATTGTCCGCCCTAATACGAATAGGCCATTGAGTGTGCCGCTATTTATTATATCGTCTATTTCATCCTCTGTATAGATCCTGGTAGAGTGCATGATGTCAACGAACACTATGCCTATACACCCATCCACATTCAATATGAGATTGTTCTTCTTGGCTGTTGTTATCTTCTCCACCTCAAGAGCAAAGTCCAGCAGCTTATGCTTTGGTAGATTGGCGAAAGCCCATTCTTCAAGCAGATTCACAC
>JAYEGI010000122.1:0-3558 GCA_034659035.1 Methanobacteriota archaeon | reverse complement strand
ACAAACAATAAGCGATATAAATTCCAAATTTTTAAAGTAGTGCTCGAAGTTACAAAAGAATAGATGATTAGATTGCAAATATTTTGCGATAAACTAAAGGCATTCGCAATATATAACTTCTGCATGCGGATGACAGTTTGAATTTGCGAAAAGTAGTAACGTTGCCGATTAATTATGAAGACACATTACATTGTCCTCATGCAGAGACAAACCGGGCTCCATCGCTTCGGCCAGTGAGGCATTACCTCCACTTGTTGGATACCGACCCGGGACCTCGAATCGACTGGGACTTTAATCCACCTAAAACGTGTGCTGCCAGGCACACAATACGGACTGCCAAGGCTGAAGAACTTGAAGAGGTTCAAAAGTACCTATAAGTTCATTCAGAAATGACGTTCCATAGACAACAATCCGCATCATCCCGGAGCCGTGGACATCGTGGGCGTCGTCATCGGCTTTCGACCAGGGGAAGGCTTCAGAGGCGCTGATCTGGTTGATATTCGCTACAAGCATCCCAAAAACGGCGAGCGGCACACCAGGCCGCTCAACCGCTCCTGCCTAGAATCGGCCACTCCCGCGAATCTGAACGAATTGGCCGAGCGCTATGAAGCGATTGCCATCGACCTGCGAAAGTCTGCCGAACAATTGACGTGATCACACCGGGGCTCCTCCGAAGGTCCCTCACCCATCTGCAGAAAGTGCTTGATTTTTCACTTGCACGTGCTATCGCATGTGTTATAATATCCCATTCGTAATTAAAGGCGATGAACCCCGACCTGCCTGCGCCGTGCATGGCGTGGCAGACAGGCTGCTTGCAAAGGAAAGAGTGATGGCAATAGACGATCAGAACCTTCCCAAATTAGTTAAGGAAGTCCGAAGGCAGTTGACTCTGAGTCAGGAAGACTTGGCTCGGGAACTCGGTATCAGCTTTGCCACCGTGAACCGGTGGGAAAACGGCCAGGTAAAACCGTCGAAGCTGGCCAAGGCACAGTTAGACAATTTTTGCACCAAGATGATCAGGCAGGGGAAACTGAAATTGTCCGGAGGCGACAAATGAGCAAGACCAACAATGGTGAGGATTTCAAGGAATGACCACACCCTACCATGCTCGTTTTTTTGCGAACGAATTGACTCGTCAGGGTGGTGAGGGTGTGGAGCGTCTCTCCAGGTCTCTCTTCGATGCCTGCGTTGACCTGAACCCCCACCAGATTGAGGCTGCGCTCTTCGCGATGCGGTCACCCGTTTCCAAGGGTGTACTGCTTGCTGACGAAGTCGGTCTCGGAAAAACCATTGAAGCTGGTTTGGCCATCTGCCAGAGCTGGGCGGAACGACACAGGCGAGTCCTTGTTGTCTGCCCTGCATCACTCCGAAAACAATGGGCACTGGAACTTGAGGAAAAGTTTCACCTGCCCACCTTAGTTCTTGATGCTAGAACCTACCGGGAGCAGACACGTAACGGAAATCCCGAGCCTTTCATAAATAACCGTATCATTATCTGTTCGCTGCATTTTGCCAGCAGCCGGGCGGCTGAAATCAAACCGATCCAGTGGGATCTCGTTGTTATTGACGAAGCGCACAAGCTACGGAATGCCTATCGGCAAAGCAACCGAATGGGTCAAAACATCCGCTGGGCATTGGAGGACCGCCGCAAAGTGCTTCTCACCGCAACGCCCCTCCAGAACTCGCTTCTCGAACTGTACGGCCTTTCGACCATAATTGATAAACGTATCTTCGGTGATCTTCCATCCTACCGGACCCAGTATGTCAACGTCGGCGGCAATCTCCAGGAACTTCGCGGACGGCTCAAGTCCTTCTGTATGCGTACCCTTCGCAGCCAGGTCCTTGAGTACATCCAGTACACGGAACGTAGGCTAATCACTCGTCCGTTCAAACCAACCGACCAAGAGCACAAGCTCTACGAGGCCGTTTCCGATTTCCTGAAACGCGATGACACCTATGCACTCCCTTACCAGCAACGCCACCTGACGGCGTTGATCGTTCGGAAGTTGCTGGCGTCGTCCTCCCAGGCGGTGGCTGGAACGCTTGAAGTCATGCGGGATCGGCTCATCGCCATGCGCGATCAGGTCAAGACCGAGGCAACATTGGCCGCGCGGATTATCGAAGAGGAGGAGATAGAGGACGATCTTCTTGACGAACTTCTGAATGGTGAAAGCGATGAGGCTCCACTTGAAACCGATACCGATACCGAGCCGGAACAACCCGTCAAGATTGACACGCAGAAGCTTAATGCTGAGATCGAAGAGCTGGCCAGGTATATACAATGGGCCCGCAGCATAGGTATCGATACCAAGACGCGGGCACTTCTCAAGGCGCTGGAAATAGGCTTTTCTGAGATGGAGAATACTGATGCGCCTCAAAAGGCAATCATATTTACAGAGTCGCGGCGAACCCAGCAGTTCTTGCATGATTTCCTGAAGTCCAACGGCTATGCCGGTGGTGTGGTGACATTCAACGGCACCAACAGGGAAACAGATTCTACGCGTATCTATAAACAGTGGCTGGACACCAACAAAGAAAGCGGAAGAATTTCCGGCTCGCGACCTATCGACGTGCGCACGGCCATCATCGAGCATTTTCGCGACAACGTAAACATCATGATTGCCACGGAAGCTGCCGCCGAGGGCATCAATCTCCAGTTCTGCTCTCTCGTTATCAACTTCGATTTGCCCTGGAATCCGCAGCGTATTGAACAACGCATTGGGCGTTGCCACCGTTACGGCCAAAAAAACGATGTAGTCGTCATCAACTTTCTGAACGAACGTAACGCAGCTGATCGCAGGGTCTACGAACTGCTGAACGAAAAATTCAATCTCTTCACAGGCGTGTTCGGCGCGTCAGACGAGGTGCTCGGCAGCATAGAGGCCGGCGTGGACTTTGAACGCCGCATCTTGGACATCTACCAGCAGTGCCGCACGCCGGGTGAGATCGAAGCTGCATTTGAAGCCCTGCAAGAGGAGCTGGACGAAACCATCGTTTCGCGCATCCATGAAACGCGGCAAATCCTGCTTGAACATTTCGATGAGGACGTACACGCCCGACTACGCGTAAATCTCACCGGCGCACAGGAGCAACTCGACCGCGTAGGCCGCATATTCTGGACCTTGACGCGCTATATCCTGGGCGGCAAGGCCGCATTTGATGACCAGGCGCTTTCGTTCCGCCTGACCGATCCACCGCTGTCTTCGGTCTACGAAGGCACGTACCACATGATTTCGAAGGGGCGGGAAAATGTCTCCGGCGAGTTTCTCTACCGCCTTGGGCATCCGCTCGGTGAGTTCGTTATCCAGGCAGGGAAAGACTGCCCCACGCCTGTGGCCAAGGTGATGTTTGATGTTTCCGGTCACCCGGCGAGAATCTCGATGGTGGAGGACCTGAAGGGCAAATCCGGTTGGTTGATCCTGCAGCGGCTTGTCATCGATTCCTTCGAACGAGAGGAATACCTGCTTTTCTCTGGTTTCGATGATAACAGCAGATCCCTTGATCAGGAGACTTGTGAAAAGATGTTCAACTGCAGGGGCCAGGTGCTGAACATGCTCG
>JAYEGI010000121.1:0-3572 GCA_034659035.1 Methanobacteriota archaeon | reverse complement strand
GATAGGAGAGCAGCCTACAGAAGATGAACAGATAACCCTCTTTGATATCTACAATGCATCAGGTAAATTTGTACGTGGCAGCGATTACAGAAAACAGCACTTTCTTGACGTGGATTTCAAATTTGTGGATGATGAGATAATACCTTCGATATTTCGGTGGTGAATCATGGTAACTGTCGGCGAAGTGTATCTTCCGGTCACTGAAGATCTGTATGGTCTCACACCCTCTGGACATTTGCGTGTCTTCCAAGAGCAGTTCATCAATTGTATGAAAAAAGAAAACGCAGATGTTATACAGTTGATTGCACCAACTGGGGCCGGAAAGACGCTTTGTTTTGAATATCTACTGCGGGAAGGGAGTAAGGTTCTCCTGCTTTATCCTACAAACGCATTGATTCAGAGTCAGATGGAGCGGTTTAAGAAGAGTGGATTTAGTGCCATAAATATATCTGCAAAAATTCTCAAGAAGAAAGGATATGAGCGTGCACGAGAACTTTCAGGATTGCTAAAGCGGTATGACGTTATATTGACCAATCCTGATATATTTCAGGCGATTATCGGAGCTATGTATAGAAATCCAGAAGAAGATTTGATACAGATATTTCATCAATTCGAATATGTTATTTATGATGAATTTCATGCGTACAGAGAGTTTGAATTAAGCGGCATCCTCACCCAGATGGCGTTATTTCAAAACATGAGTCAATGCAAAGTAATTTTGAGCAGTGCAACACCTAAATCGGAGATATTGGATCTTCTTAATCTTGTGCGGATCGGAGAGGACAGACATGCACCACTGGTGGAGAATATCATTGCCGAATCATGCCATCTGGACGAAGGGGAGATCATCAGACACCAGACGATGGTCGAACTTCATCAGGGAAAGATTCTTGATCAGTTCAATGAAGTGGCGGATGTACTCACCAGCAAGTTAAAAGAGATTGAACCGGGCAAGCCGCAGATTCTATTCATATTTGATACCGTGAAAGATAGTAACTGGTTTTATTCACGTTTGTTCAAGGAATATCCGGAGATATACGAATTTACAGAGAAGGATAACGGTTATGACACGAATCAAATCGGTGAAGCGCAGGATTTCACCAAGCCGATTCTCATTTCCACAAACAAAAGCGAAGTAGGACTTGATTATCCAATAAAACTACTGTTTATGGAGGATGGTTTTAGCATCGATTCTTTTGTCCAGCGTTTCGGTCGTGCTGCCCGCCATGAGCCAGCTAAATGCTACATCTATATGAAGAAGGAAGCAAACTCGCTGTTTTCGGATGAAACCATAGAATATCAGAAATTCTTGGATACGATGGGTTATGTCACCGATAAGTATAATATCCAGACAAAGAGCGTGCGTACACTCTTCACATTCAGACAGGCGTTGGCAATACAGGAGTATAAACGTAGAAAAGGAGATCTTGTGGCGTATTTTGCGGTTGAATCCGGATATAGTTATAAATTATGGTTTGCATTCTTTTCAGTGCTGGATAAACACAATAACGAAGGATTAGCGAATAAAAACTTAGATCGATTGAATCTGTTCTTAAATGATCTTAAAGAGGCATGTAAAAGCCTGCGTGGTCGATCCTTGCGGTTTCCTGTGAGGTACCAGCGAGGTCACGAAATACGTCAAACGGTGTACGATGTTCTTTCTGTTCTGAATCGAGTTCCGGCAGTGGTGAAGAAGACCGACGACGGTTTAATCATAGAGGAAGATACCGAAAGCGAAGAGACAGGTCCCTTCATTCAAGCGATAAAGATTCCATATTTCCCTGCACTAATCAGCTACCCAAAGCGAAAGGAACAATTTAGGGATGAAATAGAGACAATCGCAAAGAACGCAGTCAATGTTTTCACAGAAAAGCAGCAAAGTTTCTTGCTTGCCTGTATTCGTTCGTTGTATTACTCAATTGACCCCGATAAGATCGTACTCCCTGAAGAGGTCATTCTCTGGAATAACAAGGTTGTACCGCTGTCGAAGGATGCTATGGAATTTCATGACGACTGATAACGATCCCGACCTCGTCAACATCTCAGACCTCAACCAGTACCTCTACTGCCCCCGCCGCCTCTACTATCTGATGTTCTACGACACACAGGGCATCAACTACTATCTTGTGGATGGTCGCTCAAAACACGAACATCAGAGCCGGCGAGGCGGTTGGTACCGTGAAATGTATCTGCGATCAGATAAACTCCATTTGCACGGTAGAATAGATTTATTGGAAGGAAAAACTACCCTGACACCTGTGGAACGTAAACACGGCAGTTCCTACTACGACAACGACGAGATCCAGCTTGCCGCATACTGCATGCTCCTCGAAGAGTATCTGGAAGAGCCTGTCCGATTGGGCTACCTGTATCTCTTCGGAACAAACGAGCGGTACGCGATCACGATAACCGATTGGCACCGCGAACAAGTCCTCGCGATCACCGAAGCGATCCGCAAGATGAGCCTCGATTCAATTCCGGATTTCGCATCAAATCCAAACAAATGCAAGAAATGCAGCGTCGTGCAATACTGTATGCCACTCGAAACGAAACTATTGGAGGCGCAGAAATGAAAGAAGAAACCGAAACACACCGGGAAACCAACGATAGAACACCTACCGACCCAGACGCTGAAGACGGTGGAGAGCCCATGAAAGCTGAGACCGAATCAGAACCCACCTCCACCTCGCAACCCAAAGCAAGCGAGGGCATCTTCGACGACAGCGTGGTCTATGTAACTACACAGGGCAGCGTGATTGGTGCCCGTGGCGGGCGGATCACCGTCGCCATCAAGGACGAGGGGGTACTTGCATCATTTCCGGTGGGGCAGGTTGATACCATCAACATCTTTGGAAATATCCAATTCACGACGCAGTTCGTAGCTCGTGCCAACGAACACGGGATCGTTCTCAACTATTTCACCCAATTCGGGAAATACCGGGGCAGCTTCATCCCCGAACGAAACACCATCGCAGAGGTGCGACGGTGCCAGTACGCCCTCGGGGGAAAACATTCTCTTCGTATCGCACAAAAGATCGTTCAGGGAAAGATACGAAATTCACGCACGTTTCTCGGAAGAAAAGGAGTCATCGGCATAGAAAAACTCGCCGACCTCGAAGCACGCACCCAAGCCGCGCAGACGATGGACGAACTGCGCGGAATCGAGGGCGAGGCTGCCAGCATCTACTTCAGTCTCCTGGACGGTTGCCTTGTCGGTGACTGGACATTTGCGAAGCGAACCCGCCGCCCTCCGGAGGATCATATCAATGCGTTGCTCTCACTCACGTATACGATGATGAAGAACGAGGTCTTGAGTGCACTCCGCCAGTACAATCTCGATCCGTTCCTTGGCGTCATGCACGCAGACCGACACGGACGTCCCGCGCTTGCTCTTGACCTCCAGGAGGAATTTCGCCCGATATTCTGTGATGCGTTTGCGATACGGCTCATCAACCAGGGGGTTCTGACGCACGATGATTTTGCGAAGAACAATCATCTAAAGGACTATGCTTTCAAGAAATATCTTGGGAAATACGACGATTATATGAAAGAGGAGTTTAAACACCCGAAAT
>JAYEGI010000120.1:0-3582 GCA_034659035.1 Methanobacteriota archaeon | reverse complement strand
TCGCCATAAACTCCGCTTCCGGTCATAACAGTCTGCATATGATCGATCAGCGTCGCATAACTCCGCCTCTTTGCAATCGTGCCTTCAGGGGGATTGTCAGAGTTGTAGATGTACAGGTGCGGGATATTTCCGATCGCAATGTCAGGATAGCAGCTTCCTGAGAGTGCAACTGACTTTCCTGGAAGGAACTCGAGGTTTCCGTGCGTTCCGACATGCACGATCACGTCTACGCCAAACTCATCTTCGAGATACCGGTAGGTAGCCATGTACTGGTGCGGCGGCGGGATCTCAGGGTCGTGCAGAATCTTGCATACTGTCCCATCGCACCTCGATCCGGCACATCCCCGCTTTGGCTGGATGCAGACCACCGCATTCCCGTATGTAACGCCGGTCACAACGATCTTGCCATCGTAGACCATCGCAGCGGGAACGCCGTCCTTTGCCTCCCCAGGAGGGTTACCCCACACCTCGCACATCCGTGCCCTGACATCCGGAGCAAGTGTGCTAAACCATTCCTCGTACTCCGCCTTCGTAACCATCGCAAGGACTCCTCCCTTCGCAACGATCTCCTCGATGGTAGTCCACCGAAACTCTGCGATCGCCTTCCTGTCCAAGATGGTATCGATCAATTCCTTGCCGCTCCCGGGAGGATTAACCGAATATCCACGCTCTTTCATGCAATTAAGTATCCTTGCAACGCTCTCAAGAGTATCTAGATGAGCACCAGCACCGATGGTCGCCTCCAGGCTTGCGCACGGGCTGTTGTGCAGAATGAATGCAACTTTTCGCTTCTGTTCTGGTTTATCCTTAAGTGCGATCCATTTCCGGATCCGGTTCACGACCTTGTTCACCCGATCCTCGATTATGGTGTGCCGCTCAAACTCAGTCCCATACTCTTCTCCGGGTGTTGCAACGCCGATTATTATCGGTTCGATCACACCCTCAAACTCTGGCATCGCAACACTCCACCCGATCTCAGTACTACTCAGCCCAAGGACATCTGCCCCCCACTCTTCTTCGGTCGCATGGTACGACATTACCGGGTGGAAGACTGGCACATCGAGTCTTTTCAGCACCTCCACGGATCCTGCATCATCATCTCCGAGATTGAATACTGACTGGAGGTTTATGAGCGCATCGATCCGGCCCATAAGGAATTTTTCGATAACCTCCCGATCCGGTCTGGAACCAAGTTCGAGATCGCCAATCCCGTGACAGAATACCGGAATTGTAAAATACTCATTCTCAAGTTCGCGGATCAATGAATTTACGATCTCAAGGTCTTTATTTTCCCAATATCTCCGGTTAAACAGGATGCCGACGGTATTCTTTGACTCCTTTGACTCCCCCGGTTTATACCACTGTAGATACTCTTCAATCTCATCGAAAGTCCTGCCCGCATCAGGGTGATATACGCCCTGCCACATCACCTCTTCCGGAGGATTGTAGACGTAATCCAGACCCAGAACTTCTTTTCCTATGTACTGAAGCATGTTTTTTATATTTGTAAGTCCGCTATGGACGTAATAGGCATTGACCGTCGCTGTGATCTTCAGTGAAACGTTTGAAAGCTGCCAGAATGCCGGATCATAACCAAAAGAGATTATCGGGACATCCGGATCCAATTTTTTGATGACCTCGTCCCAGACCGCATCGTTTGTCGGACGGAGAATTATAACATCTGCATGCTCAAACGATTGTGTACACCGCTCTCGATTCTCATCGTCCTCAAGATCCCGGGCAGACCATGCACTGATCTCCATTCCAAGTTCCGCACATGCCTTTGCAAGCAGTGCTATATCGCTGCCCCATGTTATCGAGGTTATCTTCATATCAACACCACATCGAATGGATATCCACAAGCATCTCCTGCTCAGTTGCAACGATATTCCGAACGGTCCCGGATGAAAGATCCTCAACCGAATAATACCTGCCGCCAGCGTGCTCTGCAATATCCTTGCAGTATCCAAGTTGCATCTTCACAAAAGACCTGCCAGCAGATTCGGTATCTAGAACTACGACATGAATCCCCGCGGATCTCGCGTCTTCTGCGATCCCAAGCAGTTCTTCTTTGACCCCCGTGTCCCCAAGTGCTACATTCGCACGCCCGTCCGAGATCAGAATCATTATCGGAATCGTCTCCTCGTTCTTTTTTAGCTCTGCAAGTAGCAGGTTAAGTCCTGCGCTTAGACCAGCAGAAAGTGGCGTCTTCCCGCCAGTAGGGAGGTCGTGGAGCTGCTTGAATGCGAGATCGGCGCTTCGAGAAAGCGGGAGCAACACATCAGCATCATTGCCACGAAACGCAACCATCCCCAGCCGATCGCGCTGCTGATATGAGTCCAGAAGGAGTGAGAGTACCGCGCCCTTTGCACTCTCCATCCGGTTCGACGCGCCCATCGAGCCTGACGCATCCACCACAAAGAGGGTTGCTGTGGAGACTTTCCCGACCCGGATCTTCTCCCTGATGTCCTGATCCCTGATGAGGATGGCTGCCCCCTCTGCCCTTCCCTCCCCTGTACATCGGTCCCTCTGATGCGGCGCAGCAGCACAGATCGTGGCGTCGATCGCGATATCGGTTGGTTTGCCATGTGGTATGGTGTGCCGTGCGTATCTACCACGGTTATACATCGCAAGCGTTGGAATCCTTCTCCCTGATGTCTTTCTGCGGTATGTCCGGTCTCGCTTCTGTTTCGGTCTCACGGCTCCGGCATCGATCGGGCTACCAACCTCAAAGACCGACTCCTGCGGCGTTCCCTCCTCATCTCCGGAACCGGGTGGATCCTGACTACCCTCCTGTTCATGCTCATGCTCAGGATCCTGCTCGTGTTCGCGCTTGTGTTCTTGTTTGTGTTCATTCTCGTGCTTCTGTTCGGGTTGCTCGCTCCCCTCGCCCGGTTTCTGCTTCTCTTCACCTTTCTCTTCCATCATGCGGTCGAGTTTCTCGGTATCGAGTTCGGGCGGCTCAAATGGTTTCTTTCGCATCCTATGCGGCAGCGCAAGTTCCATCGCTTCCTTTATGTCGCCAAGCGTGACCTCAGTACGGCTGTCGAATGCCGCAATCGTCTTTGCAGTTCTCGTGATAACGATCTCTGCCCGGTGCGTTCTGACGCCAAGTTCGATGCACATCTCGGCAGTGGTTCTCAGGAGATCGTCGCTGATCCCGGCGTCCGGAAGAATCGTTTCTGCATTCGATATCTTCTCGCCAAGCGCCCACTGCTGGCTTTCGTAACTCTTCCTGAAACCCTCAGGATAGGCATCAAACTGCTCTGCAACCTTCACGATCGCAACACGCTCGTCCACGTCGCTTAAACTCTCAACATTCGCCTGCAACCCGAACCGATCCAGCAACTGCGGTCTTATCTCACCTTCTTCTGGGTTCATCGTCCCGACGAGGATAAATCTTGAAGGGTGGCTCACGCTGATCCCTTCCCGCTCGACCACATTCACAGCCATCGCAGCCGAGTCCAGGAGAACGTCTGCGACATGGTCATCAAGGAGGTTGATCTCATCGATATACAGGATGCCGCGATTTGCTGCGGCAAGGATTCCGGGTTCGAGTGCGCTTATCCCTTCCTTTATCGC
>JAYEGI010000119.1:0-3614 GCA_034659035.1 Methanobacteriota archaeon | reverse complement strand
TCGTTGTTATGGAATTCTTAATGTTAAACATCTATTTCAGCGCATACATCTTGATTTAAATGGATACTCATTATTTACTTGACTAATCACGAAGATCGATTTCACGGGAATTACTAAAGAGCCAAAAACGATCCGGACAATCAGTCTCTACACCACACTATCTCACAGGCAAACACATACGCCATTCAAGCAAGCATACAAAACTTCAATTATCGGAAAACCACAAGATACACTTCACCAATGCCACTCACCATCCTCAAGGTCGGAGGTAGCGTCCTCACAGAGAAGACCGACACCCCGACACCGAAACCATCCGCAATCAAGAGATGCGCCGCAGAGATCGCATCGTACCACCCGTCCGCAGACAACCCCCTGATCCTGATTCATGGCGCAGGTTCGTTCGGGCATCCGCAGGCAAAAAAGCACGATTCGCCGGACGGATTCACCAATTCCGGGATAATCGAGATCCACCGATCCGTAACAGTGCTAAACGAACTTGTTGTCGACGCATTGATCGAAAATAACGTACCAGCAGCGCCCGTGCATCCGTTTGGCTGCACAGTGGCAGATGCCGCACGCATCATCGAGATGCAGACCGCTCCGATCGCGCTGATGCTTGCCCGCGGCATCGTGCCTGTGTCGCATGGTGATGTGGTGATGGACAGCGCGCTTGGAGCATCGATCATATCAGGCGACCAGATCGTGCCATATCTTGCAACACAGTTTGGTGCGTCGCGCATCGGGTTTGGGACCGCGGTTGATGGCGTGATCGCAGATGGCAAAGTGGTTCCGGAGATCACGACAGGGACGTTTGAGGCGGTGCGATCTCATATTCGTGGCTCAGAGGGCACCGATGTGACCGGCGGGATGTTTGGCAAGGTTCGCGAACTGCTCGGGATCGATATCGATTCGTACATATTCAGTGCGGCAAAGCCAGGTACGATCGCGGGATTCTTGTCTGGCGAGAAACCCGGGACGCGGATAACGAAGACGGCATAATTGAATTCGCTCCGAAAATATCCCTGTCACACGGGATTATCGCGGAATTCGCGATTTACATGAAGCATCTTGCAGTTTATTATGCGATGACGAACGAAGGAAGCGATCGCTTTACTATCTTTCTTTTTTTTGTCAGGGATGCCTGCCGCGCTGTATGTGATGGTGCGGCGGCAGAGTTGAGCGCGGAACTATACCGTCAACTCGCCTGCATCACGTCTATCGCGGGCAGACGCAACCCCTGCTGCCTACCCACAAGCCAACAGGCAAGTCTTTTTATTATTTTCTGGGAACGTCGGATTGTATTACGCAACCACAACTGCCATAATGGAGCACTATCGGTCTGAAAAGTAGTTTACACAGATAATCTGTGTCCATCTGTGTTAATCTGTGGCTGATAATGTTTTAGCCATAGATTAACACCGGTTTCACTGATCACACCCATCTAATCATATCTGTATTTGCCGGGTTGGCGTCATGTTTTCAACCGATCAGGACAAATTAAAAAGTCTTCAACAGGCAGCCGAAATCTTTATTATCGTTCCGAACCACAATAGACTTAAATCGGGGCGGGTGCGGTCGACTGAATAATTGTGGGTAAAACTCCCGCCCGATAAGACTATGCAAGGGGTTAACTCATGAAATCCGGACACAACACCACACAGGGCCTACCGGTTGTGAACGTTACAGACGACACATCCGATGCTCTTCTTTGCGCATACATGCTTGCGCAGCCAGTCTGCATCGCAGCAGACATCCCGATTGCAAATGTGGCGGGGGTATGGTGAAATGGCACTGTCTAAATATCCCAGTGTTTTATCACCGCGGAGGGTGCAGAGTTTTAAGACTGCTCCAATCCTTGTCGGGGTTTCTGACGCACCTGCGTTCTCTGCACACTCTGCGGTAAAAGTTGGGGAAGCGGCACAAGTTGAAAAGTTTGTATAATGAACACAATAACACATGCACGTGTTCCAAGAGCGTATTTGCGGCACATATTTGGCGGGTACGTATGGGTGGAAGATAGGATATAGGACACTATAATGGCGCTGACGAACGGAATGCGGTTGGCAGTATTTGTGGTGATGATATGTCTAATGGCGATAGCCGTGCACGTGGGCACAGCGACGGCACATGAGGGAGGGGCTGCATGGATCAACGCAAGCAAGTCTAATTTTGAGAACACATCCGCGGATGTTTTTGACATAAATGATACCGTTTATGCCTTTGGGCATCTCGGGTGGTACTCGAAACATGGAGACAATGGTGGGCGGATTTATGTCGTGAACCACAGTGACTCATGGACTAACGGAACTTCCCTGAAAGCGGTAGGTGGTAGCCCCTATTATGTTTCTTATGAGGAGAGCGGGTACTTCTGCGGTGAATTGGCATGGTCTCAACCACTCACACCGGGTAGATACGATCTCGTGCTTGACTTGAACGTGACCGGATGCAGCGACGTTTGGAGCAGTAATGTGTCGGTCGTAATAAATGGATCCACAATTAATGTGACCGATCCCATATTTCCTTTTAATGTTACTGCGCCTTCAGCGGGAATAAGCATAGAGAAGACCGCGGAGCCAACAGAGGGTGAGCCAGGCACAGACGTAACCTTCACGATTGTCGTGTATAATACAGGCGACTTTATACTCGATCCCGTGAAGGTGGTGGATACGCTACCAGCAGGGATGATCTATGACGGTGCTGAGCTTGGTGGAGACAAATTGCCTGATGGAACAATAACATGGGCTAATGTGGGTCCGTTGGATACTGGGGGGTCCATAGAGATCGCGCTTTATGCACGAATATGTTACGACGCTTCGGGCATGCAGACTAACAACGTTATAGTCTCAGGCACGTCAGAAGCAGGAAACGTTACTGATTCCGCTAGCGTGGATATAGATGTTTTAACGCCTGACATATGTGTGACTAAGACCGCAGATTCAACTGAGGGAGTACCTGGCACAAATGTGACTTTCACGATTACCGTGGCTAATGTCGGTAACATCATGCTCGACCCGGTTATTGTAGAAGATACGTTGCCAGAAGAACTGAACTATGTCTATGATGATCACGGGGGGATCGAATCGGGGATGGGAGTAACCTGGAATATACATCTGATGGATACTCTTGACTCTGTGGATATCACGCTGGTTGCGCAGATAGGTGCTAATGCTTCTGGTACGCTGAAGAACCGCGTTGATGTCCGAGGCATACCAACAGTATCATCATCTGATGTGGTTACCGATTATGACACTGCCGAGGTAGATGTTTTAACTCCAGACATAAGAGTGGATAAAACTGCATATACCACTGGATCATGCCCCGGAATTGATCCACTGATAGCAAGCATTGGTGACAACGTTACATATTGTTTTAACGTCACGAATACAGGGGGCGTCACGCTGACTAATGTCACTCTTGTTGACAACCACTGCGGCATAATAACGCTGGGAACCGACACACTGGCGCCGGAGCAATCAGTAAATGGTACAGCAACGCATACAGTTAATGAATCAGATATACCGTCTGAGACGAACATAGCCACAGTAACTGCTACAGATCCTACTAATAAATCGGTTACCAATATCGATACCTGCACTATAATCGTGAACTATAAC
>JAYEGI010000118.1:0-3616 GCA_034659035.1 Methanobacteriota archaeon | reverse complement strand
TTCGTATGCGACTTGTGTTCATCAGACGTGTTCATGAGTGCACACTTCGTTCATCAACCGATATATTCTTTGGCAGGGGCATGAAAGGTAGATGCTACGCAGGAATTAAACCTGCATTCACATTCCGAACAATTTATACCAAACGAACACGAGTAGCCACCAATTTTGGATAACGTACTCACTTTGACACGATCATACCATCGTCGTCTTGTTTTTGGATTCCCTTCAGCTCTCGCAATCTCACGCAAGATGGTCGAGTCACCCGCATCAATGAAGATGCAGAATATTGGAGTTCTGCCGTTCGACACGTACTGGACTTTGACAAACAGTCTTTTAGAATCAGGTTCAAGTCTGAGGGGGGATGAGATCAATGAGAAAAAACAACTGCCACCTCCGAAACCTGTTCAGTAATTCTTCTAACGCTCAAACTGGTATCTCCTGTCTCGTTTTGCGAACCGCCCGCGTCCCGTGCTCCGGTGTCGCAAAATGCACAGAGACCACATGACTTTCCACCAGTTCGGCGTCCTCGAATTCCTTTGTCTGTTCATCATCCGATTCGATCTGCCTTATCAGGTCTTCCACGTTTTTTGTGCGATAATGCAGCATGATTGTTACCTCTTGTGTTTCTCCCCATAAACCTTTTTATGCCCATCAGACGGTTCATAAGCAGTAATTACGCGAACTCGGTTACCCGATAATGGCGCAACGATAACCATTAGAATCCTTCCAAACGACTCGCCAATCACAATATATCAGGTTTCTTCATTGTCACGTACCTTACGCGGTATAATCTTGTGGTTGAAAACCTCCTCAACCTCGAATCGCTTAATCCCGTGCTTCATGATGTGATTATGTGTTTCGAGTGTGAAGTCCAGTTCAACACGCTTCCAATCAACCATATCATCACAGCCCAAACACCGGCACAGCCTTCAGACACTCCGCTCTGATCTTGTCGAACCCCGGCACCTGATTGGTGTAGAAGTCCAGTATCTTCGCTGCTCTCTTCATCCGTCCTCTCTTAATCCGTCAACCGATATATTCTTTGGCAGGGGCATGAAAGGTAGATGCCATGCCAGATCTGATCATCAAGGATGCGAAGGTGCTGCTGGATAGCGGACTTCAGCACGTCAATATCGCGATAGAGGACGGGAAGATCGTAAAGGTCGCAAAAGTCGGGGCGCACATATCCAGCGGCGCAGAGGTGATTAATGCTCGAGGGATGCTGACGCTTCCGGGCGTGATCGATGCACACGTCCACTTACGGGATCCCGGACTCACGCACAAGGAAGACTGGTACACCGGCTCGTGTGCCGCTGCTGTCGGCGGCGTGACCACGGTCATCGACCAACCGAACACAGCACCTCCGACAATAGATAAGAAATCGTTTAACCTCAAACTGAAATCTGCGAAACGAAAGTCGATCATCGATTTCGGGATCAACGGCGGCGGGGTTCCTTCCGCAAACCTTGCGGAACTATGGGATCTCGGCGTGACTGCATTCGGGGAGATTTTCATGGCGGATGGGGATCTATCAGTGAGCGATAGCGAACTTACGGATCTGCTAAAGTCAATTGGAGAACTTGGGGGGGTAGCATCGATCCATGCGGAAAACAGAGAACTGTGCAGCCATTTCACTGAGGAGTTGCGCAGGATACGCCGCCCCGAGATCTATTCACGCGCACGCCCGAACATCTGCGAGGCGATCGCTATCGAGCAGGTGCTTGAGATGCAGGAAAAGCTCCCGGTGCCGGTGCGCATACATATCTGCCACCTGAGTACGAGGGAAGGGATCGGCGTGGTCAGGCGCATGAAATACGGAAAAAAGGAAGCGGGGTTCACCTGCGAGGTTGCGCCGCACCACCTCTTCCTCGATCATAAGGACTGGGAGCGTCTTGGCACATTCGGGAAGATGAACCCACCGCTTCGGAAGCGTTGCATGCAGCATCTCTGGAATGCATTGAACGACGGCACCATCGACATCATGGCGTCCGATCATGCGCCGCATACCGAGGAAGAGAAGCGTGCGGAGATATGGGATGCACCGGCAGGCGTCCCCGGCGTCGAGACGATGCTGCCGATGATGCTTCATTCCGTAAAGCAGAACCTGATCCCGCTTGCGCGGGTGGTGGAGGCGATGAGTGCAAAGCCGGCGCAGATATTCGGACTTGATGACAAGGGGCAGATCAGGGAAGGATACGATGCAGACCTTGTTCTCGTTGATACGAGCAACATCCGGAAGATCACGGTCGATCAACTCCACAGCAAAGCCGGATGGACGCCGTTTGAGGGGCGAGAAGGGATATTTCCAGAACTGGTGTTGTCCCGGGGCGAGGTGGTGTACGATGGTGAGATCGCGGGCAAGAAGGGGCGCGGGAAATTCCTGCGCGGGAAAGGGTATGTTGGTGAATGATGGGGCTGTGAAATAGGTGAGCGCATGGAGGTAACACCACTTGCTTTCGACAGCTTCGGCGCCAGATCGATGGCGACCTTTGTGGAGACCGACGATGTCTCGATCCTGATCGACCCTGGTGTTGCGCTCGGTCCGAGTAGACACCGGCTGCCTCCGCATCCGCTGGAGATCGAGAGAAAACTAGAACTGTGGCAGGACATCAAGGATCATGCAGCGCGTGCAGATGTCCTCGTGGTCTCGCACTACCACTACGACCATCATAACCCGGAAGAACCCCTGCTGTATAGAGATAAAATTCTGTACATAAAACATCCTGAAGAGAATATAAATAAAAGCCAGACCAGGAGAGCAGCGTATTTCCTGAAAAAGTTAAAAGACATTCCGAAATCCATAAAAACTGCGGATGGAAACGAATTTGTGCATGGAAATACCCTGGTCCGGTTTTCAGATGCTGTGTGTCACGGAACAAACCCGAGACTTGGCTATGTGGTGCAGACATCAATCGAATGCGGCGGCGAGAAGTTCATTCACACAAGCGATGTCGAGGGTCCTGCAATGCCCGAGCAGATACGGTTCGTGATCGATGAGCAGCCGGATGTTGTCATACTGGATGGACCGATGACGTACATGCTCGGGTTCAGATACTCGAAGAAAAGCCTTGAATTAAGCATCGAAAACATGATACGGATCATCACCGAGACGCCAGCGCACACGATCATTCCTGATCATCATTTTATGCGCGATTTGAGGTACAGGGAGCGGATCACACCGGTCTACGAGGCAGCAGATGCTGCAGGGAAGAGGGTCATAACCGCTGCAGAGTATGCCGGACGTGATATCGAGAATTTCGAAGCGAGGCGGAAGGAACTCTACAGGGCATACTTGTAACATCTGTATGGTGCCGCGAAACCTGCACAAATACACTTGCTTGCGCTTTATATCCGTGTTTCAGTCGCTGCCTGCAGGATCATGGTGTATAGTCCCGAAACCTTTGACTTTATATACCCATCATCTCCACATGGGGCGACGAAATAAAGTCATAAAGTTGACAGACAAGAAAATACGGTACATAATTCGAGCAAAGACCAGAAATGACAGCACCAAAAGCATTGCGCAGGGTATGAAATTAAGTGAATCCACTGTTAAGAGAGTTTGGATGCACTGGACAAAACACCATGAGCCGATACCGATTAAAAAATTTGGCCG
>JAYEGI010000117.1:0-3620 GCA_034659035.1 Methanobacteriota archaeon | reverse complement strand
TTTTCTGGCAAGAAAAATAACCGCGGAGGGCGCAGAGGAACGCTAGAAGCACTTAACTGTTTATTTCCCCTCTGCGCCTCTCTGCGTACTCTGCGGTTAAATTCCCTGTTGGTTGCAGTATGCTCCAAGTCTTGGAGAGTTCCTGCATAGTGAAGTCCCCTGAATAGTGGTTTTAGGTACCTGAGTAGTTACTAATTTTCTTAATTTTCTCACCGATATAACAATATTACCCCGGTTCTGGCAACAGGCGGTTAAGAGATATCAACACATTTACATCCCATAACCTCCAACATTAGCACCGTGACACCTGACAGTACGTATTCATATTTTGACGCTCTTGAAAGCGATTTGGAGCGCGCCGTCGAGATCGCATCAGAGGCTCGCTTGCGCGGCATGGATCCTGAGACGTACCCTGAGATCCCGATGGCAAAAGACCTTGCGGATCGGGTCGAGAACCTGATTGGCATTCCGGTTGCTGCCCGGATTCGTGAACTGGCTTATGATCTTGAGATGAGCAGGGAGGAGTCTGCGATGCAACTTGGCGCTGACATCGCAGGGATGCGTATCCACGCCTTCGAGAGCAGGGATGATGCTGTTGAGATGGCGATACGAGCTGCTGTTGCACTCCTGACCGAAGGGGTCGTTGCAGCACCGATAGAAGGGATTGCAAAGATTACTATAGAAAAAAATGACGACAGCACCGAATTTATCCGCATCTTCTATGCAGGACCGATCAGGAGTGCTGGTGGCACTGCGCAGGCGCTATCCGTGCTGGTTGCCGACTATGTGCGGCGGGAACTCGGGATCAACAGATACATACCGAGAACTGAAGAGATCGAGCGGTGTGTGGAAGAGATAACAAAGTACCGGACGGTCGCAAACCTGCAGTACACGCCAAGCGACGAGGAGGTCAGGTTGATCACGACAAACTGCCCGATCTGCATCGATGGCGAGCCGACCGAGGAAGAGGAGGTCGAAGGCTACCGGAATCTGGCACGGATCGAGACGAACCGCGTTCGCGGCGGAATGGCTCTCGTCATCGCAGAAGGCATGGCACTTAAGGCGCCAAAGATTCTGAAACATGTGGCGAAACTGCATCTCGATGGCTGGGATTTCTTAAACCGGCTCGTCACGAAAGGGGCAAGTGATGACGACAGCATCACGGTAATAGAACCGAAGGACAAGTACTTAAATGACCTTATTGCGGGAAGACCTGTCTTTTCGCATCCATCGAGACCCGGCGGGTTCCGGCTCAGGTACGGAAGGGCGAGGAACACCGGGTTTGCTGCCGCGGGTATCTCTCCTGCGACGATGATCATAACCGATAGTTTTCTTGCCGCCGGAACCCAGACGCGTGTCGAACGGCCGGGAAAAGCGGCAGGCATCTCTCCTGTAACCGGCATCGAGGGTCCAACCGTGCGCCTCTTTAGCGGGGATGTGGTGCGCATCGACGATGAAGAAGAGGCGGTGCTGCTACATGATCGGGTCGAGGAGATCCTCGATGTCGGCGAGATTCTCATCAATTACGGAGATTTCCTTGAGAACAACCATCCGCTGATGCCGCCTTCATACTCGTTTGAGTGGTGGATCTCAGAACTTAAAGAGCTGGCAGGCACTGAGACTGCGAGTGAAATGACGTACGCCGATCTCAAGGATCCGGATCAGGAATTTGCGCTCGAACTCTGCGACCGCTATGGTGTCCCGCTCCACCCTAAGTTCACATACCTCTGGCATGACATCTCAATTGGGGATTTCAGAACCCTATCCGAACATATCTCCTTGCACGGCAGGGTTGATGATCGGGTTCTTCTGATCCCATACGATTCAGGCGTGAAAAGGATTCTCGAGACGATCCTTCTCCCACACAGGGTCGTGGATGGCAGGATAACGCCCGTGAAAAGTTCCCCGTCCCGAGCGTCGACGCCGGAGGCGTTAGCGATACCTGATCCGCTTCCGCTGATGCGATGCGTCGGCGTAGGGATTGAGTGGGATGGATGGCAGGATTCCGAAGAACAAAACGTTCTTGACGCGATATTTAAGATAAGCGGCATCCGTGTCAGACCAAGGGCGCCAACCAGGATTGGTGCACGGATGGGGAGGCCTGAAAAATCCGATAAACGGGAGATGAAGCCAGCGCCCCATGTTCTCTTCCCTGTCGGGACTACCGGCGGGAAATCAAGGTTGCTTGCAAAGGCATCGAACTATACCCAATCGATGAACGCAGGAATCGGCGTGATCCCTGTCGAGATCGGGATGCGCAAATGCCCCTCCTGTGGAAACGAGACCTACGAATATAGTTGCGAATGCGGGATGAGAACAGTGCCAGTACTCTTCTGCCCGCGGTGCAACATCCATGTCGAGAGCCGGACATGCCCGAAATGCGGTTTTGAGACTACGTCTGCCCGGAAGATCGATCTCGATCTGAAGACGCGGTATGCATCAGCGTTCGCAAACCTCGGGGAGCGGGACAATCTTCCGAGTTTCAAAGGAGTTCAGGGAATGATCTCGAAGGATAAAAGTCCGGAATCACTTGAAAAAGGAATTCTCCGTGCAAAACATGGCGTATTCGTCTTCAAGGACGGTACTGTGAGATACGATCTGACTGACCTGCCGCTCACACACTTCAGCGCTGGAGATATTGGAGTGGATCTCGATACGTTGAAGCGTATCGGATACGAACACGATATCAATGGACTTCCACTAACCGATAAGAGCCAGATATTAGACCTCCGTGTGCAGGACATCATACTATCAATCGATGCTGGTGAATATCTACTCAGGGTCTCTCGTTTTATCGATGATCTTCTCGTAAAGTACTACGGGGGTGTTGCATATTACAACGCCTCGAAGAGAAACGATCTCATCGGCAAGCTGGTGATCGGGCTTGCTCCGCACACCTCTGCCGGCGTGCTCGGGCGGCTCATCGGGTTTACGCGGGCATCGGTCGGGTATGCGCACCCGTTTTTTCATGCCGCGAAACGGAGGAATTGCCTCACCCCGGACACCGATGTTCTGATCCTGAATTCCAAAAAACCTGTTTTTACGAGACTTGAGGACATTTACGATTCAGCAGAGTCTCCTGAAGCGATCATCGATGATTTTGGTACGATGCAGAAGTTGGTCAAAGGAGTCGAAACGTACGCGATGAATCCTGAAAATGGCAGATTCGAGGTAAAGAGGGTAAAATCAGTCATCAAAACTCCCGCACCCTCCAATCTGGTAAAACTGACATCAAATTCCGGGCGGGTATTCGTTGCATCGCCAGAGCACAGGATGATGGTGCGCTCCTCCGAAGGCGAGTTTGAGTTCAAGAAGATACTGGAACTATCAAAGAGCGACAGACTTCTTCTGCCGAAGAGGATCGATATCGTCGAACACGATTCCAAAGAGATAGACCTGCTCATGGAATTTTTGAGGAATGATGGATTATCAGGGGAGCTCATGGTCAGGAAAGTCAGCCCGTGTACTAAAAAGTGCATAGACGATCTCGGAGGGCTGAAATCTGCTGCCCAAAAGATGGGCATGGGCAAAAAGATACTCTCCAACTATCTCTACAGGGATAGCATTCCACTGCACACTCTGAAATCGCTGCTCGATTCATCGAGAAACAGCTGGGATCT
>JAYEGI010000116.1:0-14459 GCA_034659035.1 Methanobacteriota archaeon | reverse complement strand
TTTCTTAATTGGGATTCAATGTATGTTTTCCATCCGGATTTAACCCAGTAACCATCGATGTATAATATCCCGTTGAAGTTAATCTCCTGGTTTGACAGTTCCTGCGCTGAAATCTTGCCTTGTTTTTGCTCATAATTCCACAAAGTTGCAGGACACGGCGCTCTTCCTAAATTGTCGTCTGTTACTCATTCTGTAAACGTCCCACATACAATACGTGAGTCCCACAGGCTGCAGTGTCTGTTATATCTCACGCATTTCTGTTTTTCAAGGTATTCATCGCTGTAATTCGCAGATCCGGTGATACCCAGTATCAGATCAGTATGATGCTCTCTGCATTTAGGATCCCAAGCAGATCCAGTAGGTGGTTGGGCAGCTTATGATACCGTAGCTTGAAATAAGGGATCGACTGTACTTTTCATTCGGTTTTATAGGTTTTTTCGCAAACAGAACATCGGATCGAGGATATTGGCGTGAATAACGGGTACATTCGCCCTTCAAACCTGATCAGTGGTAGTGTCCGGACGATCTTTCCATTTTCCACTTCTTTCGATAGTGCCTTATTAATTCGTATATTGCCCTTTGTAATATATACTAACATAGCTCTTATGTATATTAAATCTTTCATAATGTATGCTCTCATGGGGATTATTTGCTACCAGAGAATATTATAAAGTCTCCCCCAGTTGCAGGAAAACTATTAGTACTTTGAAGAAAGGTAGAAGAGAGCTGAAATAAGGTGATATTATGGTCTTTCACGTAATGCTAATCCCAACTCTGGGCTGTCCTTCCAATTGTAGTTACTGCTGGAGTTCCGAAGAAGGTTCTCCGATAATGACCATCGAGACTATCAAGGAAGTGGTTACATGGCTAAAAGATTTCCGAGATGACCAGGTTACCTTTACCTTCCATGGCGGGGAGCCGCTCCTTGCAGGCGCGGAGTTTTACCGGGAAGCGTTGCCATTGCTGGCAGAAGGCGCAAGTCATCTGAAACCGGCTTTTGCCCTGCAGACCAATCTCTGGAAGATGACCCCTGAATTAGCCAAGGTATTGGCTGCGTATAATATTCCGATCGGTTCCAGCCTGGATGGCCCAAAGGAACTTAATGACATGCAGAGGGGCGTTGGATACTACGATAAAACCATGAAGGGCTATGAAATTGCCCGTGATAATGGTCTTGATGTGCGGTTCATCTGCACCTTCACCGCACAATCTGTAAAGTTCAAAGAGGACATCTTCAATTTTTTCCTGGAGAATGGATTAACTCTTAAATTGCATCCCGCACTGCCGTCGTTACGTTCCGAAAGCTCTGATGAATGGGTACTTGATTCGGAAGAGTACGGGAACTTGTTGATTTTCCTTCTGGACAAATATCTGGAAAACATGGACAAGATCGAAGTTATGAATATCGACCACCTGTGCAAAGGTGTGTTCACGCGCAGGGGCACGGTCTGCACCTACGTAGATTGCATGGATAGTACCTTTGCGGTGGGACCTGATGGGAGCATATATCCCTGCTATCGTTTCGTGGGCATGCCTGAATATGTGATGGGCAGTGTCTATGATCATCCCAGCATGGACGATCTTGCCCAATCCGACGCATGGAAGATTATGCATCAGTTCAAGGATTATGTGGACCGGGAATGCAAAGATTGCCCTTACATCGATTTTTGTCGAGGCGGATGCCCCTACAACGCCTTAGTGCCTAACAGCGGTAAAATAGAGGGAGTGGATCCCCATTGTACCGCATATAAGATGATATTCAAAGAAATAACCGAGCGTATCAATCAGGATTTTATGGGAGCTCCTACTATGGCGATGAACCCATTCCAATCAGAACCTGCTAATGATGCAAAGCCAGGAATAATGCCGTTGATATTCCGTATGATGTGACCGCATATACGGACTCTCGTATTATTATCCGATCCTGTTACTACGGAATGTTTTAGTAAGACTGGTTCTGACGTACAGTGCGTGGAACAGAGGGAACTTCGTCATGCCCGGTATTCGATTCCACTCTTGAGGTTGGGGGCATTGTCAGATGAATCGAATCTCGCACACAATGAAAATTAAATTTGTATCTGGGGTAGTCGGGTAAGAAAATGAACTTGTGGATAGCACAATCTAAAAAATGCAAGACGCGAGTATTCTTATCCGGAGATTTAAAGACGACATCATCATTTTTATTTCAGATAAGACGGGCCCTTCCGATAACGCTCAAGCATCTGACCTTTAAAAAATTACTCAATGCTTCAGTTTGCCTATTTGAAATGGCAACGAAACGATCTATTCTTCATTCCGATCCACTATACCTGCGGATTGAAGTTTGCCCACATTGTACCTGCGTTGCCCGGGTTGTATGTTAGGGGGTATGAGAGTAGTATAAGAGAGTAATCCGGGCCATAGGCTGGAAGGGGCAATGAAATATATATTATTCTAAGAATCCTTAAGGGATTTTGTCCCCTCTCTTTTCAGGGTATGGCTTTACGATAAGGGTGAGCCCCTCTTAAATGGGGAAATTTATGATATGATATATTTCCTGAGTGCTAACAATGTGGGTACTTGCGTAAGCACTAATTTTTCTTTGAAAATTTCAGATGAAACCATAGAAAAAATTGCAGACTGCGGTCTTGAACATTCGATAGTTGCACTGGATGGTTCAACACAGGAAAGTTATTCCTGGTACAGGCGGGGCGGGGACTTTAATTTAGTTGTCAGCAACATCATACATCTGCAATCGTTACTATCAAAGAAAAAAAAACAGTCCTCTGAAAATTGAGATCCAATTTCTCGAGTTTGAGTATAATAAAGAAGAAAAGGAAGCGATGCATAAACTGGCAAAAGAATTGGGCGTTTGGCGGTTAACAGTCATGGAAGGATGCAGTTGCGGTGCAGATGAAGAATCGAGACCGGATATGCCAGAAGATGAACGGCGCGACAAACGTTGCTACGAGATATGGCTGGGCGCAACAATAAACTCGATATGCGAGCTTGGTACCTGCGACTACGGGGAGGATTTTGGCATCCCTAACATAGGCTTTGCCAAAGACTACAGGTCAGAAGGATTGCGTAATCATCCATCCATTATTCAGTTGCGTAAATCATTTGGAAACAACTCAATCCCTCTCAATGATGTATGCAAACAATGCCACTGGACCATTAAAAAGAGATAAGTCTACCTCATCGGGGATTTATATATCGTCAAAGACGCGGCTTAAAAAATCCTCTTGCCTGAGCCCCTGCCTGTGCGCCATCTTGTAGAGCGCATTCTGGACACCTGTGCCGTACTGCGCTGCCTTCTTTGGTGCCCATGCCAGTCTGTGCGGGAGGTGCTGTTCAGAAACTCTCCTTAAGATATATTTTCGTATATACTCGCCTCCCTCCTTCCGCAGCTTGAGTCGGGCATCGATACCGCAGGCGACATCCACCACATCGTGGTTGCAGATCGGTAGGCAGAGTTCCATGCCGCACAGCTCTGCAACTAAAACGTCCCGCCCGATCTGGCCAGGGAGTGTAAGCACGTCCTTCTCGAGTTCGATGCAGAGCACCCCGTCATCAAATGCCTGCTCGTAACGCTTGTATCCGGCAAAGAGTTCGTCTGCTCCCTGTCCGGTCAGCAACAACCCGGTTCCACACTCATGCGCACACTTTGACACGAGATACATACATATTCCAATCCCGGCCGCAACAGGGCTCGTGGTTTTCATCGCATGAAGCACCCGCGGGATCGCTGATTCGATATCCGCTTCGGTGCACTCGCATATCCGCAGCCGATCCCCCATCCCGAGCAGTGCTGCTGCCTTCTCTGCATGGTTTACGTCATGAGAGCCATGCATCCCGACCGCGTACAACTCGATATCCGGATCTATCGATGCTGCGATGGCTGCGACTAATGAACTGTCGATTCCGCCCGAGAACGCAACTCCTATATGATCCCGATCCTTCATGCACAACCGCACAGCATCCTTGATGCACGCTGTAAGTTCGCGGATCGCTTCTGTTTCATTGGTCTGCATTCTCACCACTCACGATCTGAATTGTGTTCATCCAATAGACACTTTGTTCGGTCACATCGAATCCGGCATCCCGTATCATCAAAGATAAATCTCTCCTGATAAAATCCCTTGCGGTCTTCCCTTCCACAAGCATCCATACCTTGAATAGAAGCACAGCCAGCGTGCGTTTTGGGTACGAATAATCAAGGACAGTGATCCTCCCACCCGGCTTTAGCACCCTTCGCATCTCGCAAAGCACATTCATCCGCACGGAATGGGGCATCTCATGCAAGCCAAAGGTCACGGATGCGCGGTCGAAGTATCCGTCATCATACGGAATCTCCTCGGCATTGGCGTAACAGAATCGTACATTGTCTTTGCTCTTGTTTTCTGCTTTTTTAAGCATATTTTCGGATAGATCAACTCCCACTACCTCCCCTTTACTCCCGGTAACCTCTGCAACCATCGTACACAACGTACCGGTCCCGCAACAGACATCCAGAACCTTCTGACCCGGCTTCAAATCTATTTTACCGATGGTGAGCCGTCTCAAGCCCTCTTCTCCGCCGAAGAAGGAGGAGATGAATCTGACAAGAGGATCATATATGTACGCGATCCTGTTGCAATCATCTCTGTAATGCTCTGGCTTTTCCATACTCATGATTTGCGTTTCCTGAAGATATATGGTTTGACGTCAGCTGTTGCAGGGTGTTCTCGAATCTTTTTATTATTTTCTGGGAACGTCAGATTGTCTTACGTAACCACAACTGCCATAATGGAGCACTGGCGATCTGAAAAGTAATTTACACCGATAATCTGTGTTCATCTGCGTTAATCTGTGGCTGATACTGTTTTAGCAACAGATTAACACCGATTTCACTGATTACACCCATCCACTCATATTTGTATTTGCCGGGTTGGCACCATGTTTTCAACCGACCAGAACAAATTAAAAAGTCTCGTGTTCTCTTGGTAAAACAATTTAAATATAAAGAAGTATAAGTGATAATTACCAACACGAGAGGGATGTTAATGGCAAAGATATTCGCAAAGAACCTGTCAAAGAAGAACGTCATGAGCAGTGACGGATCGATACTTGGTGCGCTGTACAACATCGTGATAGACATCCGGACCGGCGAGTTGATCAATCTCGTGGTGAAGCCGGATATGTCTGTGGATCGGAACATGTACCATGCGGAAGGGAATTACATGCTGATTCCGTTCAGCGCGGTTCGTGCCATCAAGGACGTCATGGTAGTAGATAAGACAGAAGCGTTGAAACGCTGAATCGGTAACCCTGTTCGCGTCTCCTCAATCCTTAACAGGGGAATCAACCTTCTGGGTGTGGATATGCACAAATCATAGCTGTAATGCTACTATAGTACTCAGTACTCCCACAACGCTTTCTGCTTCTGCGGGCTGGCTGGTCGGAGTTTTACCCTCGCAGCCCCGTCACTGTCACTCTCATAGATGTGCAGGGAGTCCGCATAATCAGTCAGTTTCACGATCCGGCAATTGTTCGGACGGATAACCTCGCGGTTCAGCATGTTGATGATTGCAACAATGTTCGCCTGCCATGCAGTGTAGAGATCGCGGCTGCGCCAGGTCAGGTGCACTTCGACACTCTGATCACCAAGATACCTGATCCAGATGCGCTGCAAACACGGCGGTGACGCACTCCCGAGATCGGTCTCTGCCTGCCACGTAATCGCCTGATCCCGGTTCGATGCGATCACGGTATCTATCTGCGTGGCAAGGCACTCGCGCAAAGGCGCTATCTGATCGAGGTCTCTGTCTCCGTACACCACAAGCCGCTCGAAATAGAGGTACGAGAATCGCTCCTGCTCCGGTTTTTCGACGTACTGTGTGAGATACTCTCTCGTGAACTCCTCGCAGTACGGATCGATGTGCTGGAACGGAAACTGCGGATGTAGTTCTCGAGCCTCTATCTGCCTGATCGCGTCACCAGTGAGTTCGAATAACACACATGCATCTCGTATTGGCTTTGGCTCGGATGCGTCTCCGATTGTTATCTTCCGTCCGTCGCGCAACACATACCGTACCGCCCGCGCCCACGCGTTGTGAAAATCATCTTCCTGTACCAGTATCGTTGGTGGTAGTTTCATGATATGTTGGAACGAATTTTGGTATTTTCGCATCCTGTGCAGAACAAAGCACGTTCTAATATTTTGTTCAGTCTATTGCCTTTGATCCGAATTGTACCTGCACTTCTGTTTGAGTGGCGTCTGATTAAAGTTTTGTTCTGCGATTCTGCCGTATCGTTCCGTAACCCGGGCAAACCGATTGCAGTAACATGAATCACATCTTAAGTACTGATAAATACCTTGCCGCATATAACACCATACCGGAGTAGGATACCATGAAACAACTTGAGATTCTCGCAGCCCCGCTCGAAGAGAGGTCACTCAAACTTCTCCTCTTCGGCGCAGGCGAACTCGGAAAAGAGATCGCGATAGAGGCACAGCGCCTCGGTATGGAAGTCATCGCGGTGGACCGGTACGAACGGGCACCAGCACAGCAGGTCGCGCACAAGGCATACACCGTCAACATGATGGATGCGAATGCGATGCGTTCGATCGTGGATCGGGAACTGCCTGATATAATCATACCAGAGATCGAGGCGATCGACCTTGATATTCTCTTTGAGTTCGAGGAGGATGGGTATATGGTCACTCCGAACGCAGCGGCAACTCATGCTGCGATGAACCGCGAGCGCATCAGGGAGTTAATTGTTAAATCGGGCGTTAAAACATGCGCGTACGCGTACACCCGCACAGACGATCCCCTCGAGTTTGCAGATGCCGTCGAGAAGATCGGGTATCCGTGTTTCAGTAAAGCGATTATGTCAAGCAGCGGTAAGGGCTCATACTTCATCGAGAGTCGCGATGACATCGAAAAAGCGATGGACGCTGCCAGATACGAGACCCGCGGATCAGGCGAACGTGCGATCATCGAGGAGTATATCCCATTCGATACCGAGGTAACAGAACTTGCTGTGAGGCATCTGGACGAGGACGGTAACATCGTCACCACATTCCCTAAGCCCGTCGGACACTACCAGATCGATGGCGATTACCACTCATCGTGGCAGAGTCCGAATATCGAGGAGTACCTTCCGTACAATGTGGATGATCTCGGAAAGTCTATCGAAAAAGACACCTTACTTGCAAGAGAGGCGGAAAGGAAGATTTACGATGCAGCACAGAGGATCACAGACGAACTGGGTGGAGTAGGTGTCTTCGGCTGTGAACTCTTCGTCCGTGTCAGGGATGGTAAAGTCGAGGTCTATGGCAACGAATGCGCGCCACGCCCGCACGATACCGGCATGGTTACATATATCTCGCATCCACAGGGCTTTAATGAGGGTGGCTTACATGTTCGTGCGATCACAGGGCTCCCGGTTCCATCAAGAATCGAGGATGGTTACCGGCTCTTCGACCCGCTGATGCCCGCAGCATCCCACGTGATCATCTCGCCAGCCCAGGGGTTCGATCCGATGTACAAAGGTCTCTTCGAGGCGATGTCCGTGCCGGGCGCAAACATCCAGCTCTTCGGAAAGCCGCTTGCATACCACAGCGGATGGATCGTTGAGGAGCGGATGGGGATCGCGCTTGCTATGGGTGCTGATGCGTTCGATGCGAAAAGGAAGGCTGAAGTTGCTGCACATAAAATCCTGATCAGGACTGCGACAGATAGGGAATGGCGCGGGCAGGAAGATGCGCGGATGCATGTGACGGTATAGGGATGGTTTTCGTAACTACTCAGGTATGTTGATTGGTCTTCCGATTGCGATCCTGTATTTTCTGGCAAGAAAAATAACCGCGGAGGGTACAGAGGAACGCTAGAAGCACTTAACTGTTTATTTCCCCTCTGCGCCTCTCTGCGCACTCTGCGGTTAAATTCCCTGTTGGTTGCAGTATGCTCCATGTCTTGGAGAGTTCCTGTATAGTGAAGTCCCCTGAATAGTGGTTTTGGGTACCTGAGTAGTTACTGGTTTTCATGCTATTTCCTGACCGTAAACACTTGCATGTCCCGGACCAAACACGAGATCGCGCTAAGAACCTCCCGGATTTTATGTTAAGATTTATAAATGTGTGTGCTCGATAATACATCAACTAACCAAAGGTTGTGCAGGAATGGATACAAAAGACACGATATATGCAGCGTTGATGGTCGTATCAGCATTTGTGCTGACGTTTAGATGGCTCAATTACCTGGGGAATCAGGATCCTGTGATCTATGTCTCTGCGATGGTATTGGTTGCTGCGCTCGCCGCGATGATCATGAGTGCGGATGCGCGGCTCAGGAGGATCGAATCTGAGATCGAGGCGAAGGAGCGATCCTTGCGGATCAATATTCAGGGCATGGAGGAGAGTGTGGATCGCAAACTGGATGCCATGACCAATGAAACCAGAGCCAACATAAAAGAGATTAAAAGCAGATTATATCGATAAACAGCCATGCGAAAAGCGACTATTAACCGAAAGACAAACGAAACAGAGATAGACCTGACGTTTGTGATCGAGGGAACCGGCAGATCAGAGATCGGCACAGGTGTTGCCTTTCTCGATCATGTGCTGGACTCGTTTACGAGGCACGGGTTGTTCGATCTCACCATCCGCGCGGCAGGGGATATCGAACTCGGCGATCACCACCTGGTAGAGGATGTCGGCATCGTGCTCGGGCAGGCGATATCACAGGCGCTCGGCGACCATGCAGGGATTGCGCGGTTTGCCGATGTCAGGGTGCCGATGGATGAAGCGAGTGCAAGCGTGATCCTCGACCTCAGCGGGAGGAGTTATCTGGTCTTCGATGCCGGGTTCTCTTCAGACGTGGTCGGCGATCTCACGACCCAGATGGTGCCGCACTTCTTCCGCTCATTGATCACGAGTGCCGCCATCAACGCGCACATCTCAGCAAGCGGCGAGAACGACCACCATATAATCGAGGCGATCTTCAAGGCGTTCGGGATTGCGCTTGCAAGAGCTGCCACGGTCAAGGGGTCAGAGGTTCCAAGCACGAAGGGCATGCTTACTGGCTGAGGATCACCGAACCCCTATAGATTACATCAATCACGTAAATCCGATGCTTTCCGTTCACGACCTATTGGTCAAGTGATCTTGAGAGCAGCAGTTGCGGTAGCACCGGATCAACGTACGTCCCCCCAGCCCGGGTGACTCCCTGACCGTAATCTCGGAAATGGGCACGCCATCGTGAAATGTTCCGTGCTTTTATTTTTTTCACCTAATGTATTTTGGAAACACTTTCTGGAATAATTCTGCTTGAGTTTTAAACCACTCAAATTGTTCTTCTCTTTCGTATGGCTCATTGATATTGTCAGGTCTTGAAATTCTTATATTGCTTGCTTTTTTAGAAGGTAGTTCCATCCATTCCAATTTTTCATTCAAGTTATCTTCGATTTCATCTTTCTGCTTAAAAAGTTCGTTAAACAATTCTTTAGAATCCGGAATATAAATTTCACACCTCAATAGGTTGGAGTTGACATTGATAGTTAAACTAATGTGTGCTTTTGGACGTCCGAAACCAATGTTATACCAGTTTTGAGGATGGGGTTCGTGTGTTAATTGCAGTGAATCGGACGTACTCTCTGCATATTTTTTAAATCCGTTCCAGAATTCTAATTGTATATCCTGTATGTCTATTATCCCATCGTAATAACTGATAGTTGCTTTAAGTTTGTCAGCATACTTGCGGATATCGTCCAATTCACCTATCGGCACTTTTTCCTCTACTTTGGAATCGAAAAGTCCGATGTACTTTTGTTTTTTATTGAAATAAAACCTACAAATCGGTTTATTATTTTTGTCGTCCAGTATAACATTACAATAGTTTTTCCAATCTTTGTAACTGATTCTCTCGTAGTCAGTAATCTCCTGCAACATCTCACGCACGATCTTACAACCCTCTTTTTCTTCTTTCGTTGTGACGATTCCAAGGGGGATTGGATCGGGCAAAGGTGGCTGCGGTTCCGGTTCTTTTCCATCAGTTTTCTCTATTGTCGATTTCAATGCATCAGTGATTTTCTTATTGATAACTTCTTTTAAAGCCTTCTTAATATAATTCCTAAAATCGTCTCTGACATTCTTTGTTATTCTTGCTTTGCCAGCGTAGACATGTTTTCCTTTTGCAAAGAAATCAACAAATTCGTCAGAGGGCGCCTCGAGCTCATTCTCAAAAATTCTTTTTATCTCTCGCGTATATTTTAGCTCCTTTGCCCGTTCCCGCAGGTCTATTGGGTGAGGTGGTGACTCTTTTTTATAGCCCTTTAATTCTTCCACAAGATTGTTATCTAAATCAAGCATATTAATCTCAAGAAATGGCTTTTGGTCCATTATATGCACGTGTTCGAGATCAGTATAAAATTTGTAAATAACTCCATTGGTAAGAACCCCAACTTTCAATTCAGTAATTGAATTGAAATATTTAAGAAGTTGGGCAGTATGTTTAGCTTGTAGTTCGTCGTGTGCAAATTTACATTCAACCAGCATAAACGATTTTCCGTCTTTCATTAGAGCATAATCAACTTTTTCCCCATTCTTTCCCGGAGCGTCGCACGTGTACTCTGGCACAACCTCCGTAGGATCGTGGATATCATACCCCAAAATCTTAATGAACGGCATGACGAGAGCGTTCTTTGTCCCCTCTTCTGTCTCTACCTGCTCCAACCGTTTAGATACCGTGTTGGATAATTCTCTCATTGAGTCTATAAAGTCCATATCACATCGCCCCCTGCTATACTCCCATTATGTTACTATTGCAAACTCATGTTACAAAAACATTCGTCCCATTAGCAGCACAATGCAAAGTTGTATGAACTTCCACATATATTATACAGAAAAACAACAGCACCCACAGATTTTAGTTTTGATCCTCTACAATCTCAGATACCCTCGGCAGCCCTTCCCTCGCGCCAACCACCTCTATGCACTTCGAGGCAACAAAGTTCCCGAGACGCCCGCACATACCAAGCGACTCATCCGCCAGCAGCCCATACAGAAACCCGGCGCAGAATGCGTCCCCGGCACCGGTTGTATCAACGACCCTCGCAGCAAGCCCGGGAATAGATACCTCCGTATCCGGTGTTCGGATGTAGCATCCATCTCCACCAAGTGTCACCACAACGATCTCTGCTCCAATCTCATTTAGCCCTCCCGCCCCCTTTCTGTAGCCGGATCCAGTAAGCATCTCTACCTCATCGCGATTTAAGAAGACGACTCTGGCATTCGAGATAATTCCCCGAAGTGCATCAAGCCCTCTCCTGACATAGAGCATCCCTGGAGCAAAGGAGATCTCTGCTCTCGATCGGTCGAGAATCTCTCTCTGCACATCGATCACGGTTTCGCTGACAAAGGAGGATAAGTGCAGGTATTTCGCATTTTTTACGTAGGATATATTCTCTGACGTCACCGAGAGCGCATCATTCACACCAGGATGCACATACATCGAGCGCTCGCCGCCTGGATCGACAAGCACGATCGCGCTGCCGGTTCTGCCACGGGCAACCTCGATTCCTTGCGTGTCCACACCTTCTTTTACCACCTCAGAGCGCAGGTATGCGCCATCGGCGTCGTCCCCAATCCTTCCGATGAACCCTGTTTTTATGCCGAGTCTGGCGAGAGCCGCGATGGTGTTTGCAGCAGAGCCACCCGGCTGCTCGCTCACAGAATAGACCCCGATCTCCTCTCCTGCCGCCCCTATCCGCTCGACAAGATATAGCTTGTCGATATTCAGTGCACCGATGCCAACGACCTCAACCACGCGCCGCCTCCACAGTTTTAATATTCCCGCAGTTATAATTGCCACTGCTGGCAACCGATCCATTGAATCCTTTGAGCAGTGGATAGATGTAAACAGCACAATCAATGCCAGTCATGCGTTGTTGAGCGCAGTCATCATCTCATGCACGAAGTCATCAGCTCCGCCTCTTGGATAGCCGCCGAGACGGTGTGCTTCCGTACCGTCCGATCTGAGAAACACAATTGTGGGCACCCCGCCGGTGGGGTTGTATTTTGCAGCAAGGTCGCGATCTTTATCTGCATTGATCTTTATGCACACGAATTTATCTGCCAGATTGACCACGTCCGCGTCTGAGTAAATAACCCGGTCCAGTTCTTTACACCATTTGCACCAGCCAGTATAGACATCAATCATCACGAGCTTGTTCTGCGCCTGCGCAATCTCCATCCCTTCATCATACGAGTACCACGTAATCCCAGCTCCCGGCGTCTCCAGTTCCAATGGCTGCGATGGGGGGGTGGGGTCGATACATGCACTCATGAAACATACGACAAGCGCGACAAGCACAATAGATGTAAACATTCCTCTCTTATTCATACAATCACTTCTGCTTGGTTATTTGCAGGTCACCTCCATTAACCTTATCCTTACAGAACCCCCACGTAGTCGCAAACGATATCGACGAGGAAGAAGATGGATATGCATGGAATTGATGAAAAAACCATCGGATCGATACTCCACGATCTGAAAAGCAAAGATACGCCTTACGAACGTGTTTTAAGTTCGATGTGCACCTATCCACACCCCGTTGCAGTGGCGGCGCACCAGCAGTTCATCGAGACAAATCTCGGCGATCCCGGGCTCTTTGCCGGAACTGCGGAGGTCGAGCACGAGGTGGTACGGATGATGGGCACGCTCTTTGGGAAACCTGATGCACACGGATATGTCACCACAGGCGGCACCGAATCGAATATTCAGGCGATACACGCGATCAAAACTGCGCGCAAAGTCCGCGATCCAAATATCGTCGTTCCGGCGTCAGCGCACTTCTGCTTTGACAAGGTTGCTGACATCTTGGGGATGGAGGTGCTGAAAGCAGACCTCGACCCAGAGTTCAGAGTCGACATCCGAGCGGTAGAGGATTTGATCGATGAAACTACTATCGGGATAGTTGGAATCGCAGGAACCACCGAATTCGGGCAGATAGATCCGATAAGGGAACTTTCAGATCTTGCATTATCAAAAAACATATTTCTGCACGTCGATGCCGCATTCGGAGGGTTTGTGATCCCGTTTCTTACCGAGAAGTATGAATTCGATTTCACACTTCCCGGAGTCACATCGATCGCTGCTGACCCACATAAGATGGGATTTGCAACGATACCCACAGGCGGGATTCTGTTCCAGGATTCCTCCTACCTGAATCGTCTATCTATAGATACGCCGTATTTGACGGTTAATTCCCAGCAGACGCTTTCAGGAACAAGAAGCGGGGCATCGGCTGCATCTGCGTATGCTGTCTTCAGGCATCTTGGAAGAGAGGGCTATGAGAGGATCGTGCAGAGGTGCATGGAACTCACACATGAACTGGTTGCGAGGGCTCGCGAATCCGGAATCGAGCCACTCATCGACCCAGTGACAAACGTGCTGGTGCTCGATGTGCCCGATGCCGATTCTGTGCGCAGCGATCTAAAGGGGCGCGGATGGGATGTGTCAATCACGCGCGACCCGCGTGCGCTGCGTCTAGTAATCATGCCCCACTTCTCCAGCGAGAACCTGAACTTGTTTGCGGACGATCTTGCTGATGTTGTGAAATGAACGAGTGCGAACTGATCGATGATCTGATCCGGTATCTCCGCGGAGAAGTTGTGGATTTCTCAGGGTATGCTGTTGACCTGTCCGGCCTCACCGATTTTGAGCGAAACGTCCTCTGTGAGGTAAGAAAAATCGAGTACGGCTCGGTTGTCACGTACTCCGAACTTGCCGCAAGGATCAGAAAGCCAAACGCAGCGCGGGCAGTCGGAAACGCGCTTTCGAAGAACCCCGCGCCGATTGTGATCCCGTGCCACCGGGTGGTTTCGAAAAGCGGGATCGGCGGGTATGCATTCGGCGTCGAAGCGAAGCGGCGTCTGCTGAAGCTCGAAACCAAAAACCTATAGAACGCCGCTGCTACTCAGGGAACTCGCAATACTGACATTCCGCAGGTCGTTATCAATTTTTCACAATTTCTACTGATAGCGGTTTTGAATATCCAAAAAATATTATTTTTATACTGTAATGGCACAACATATCCGATTTTAACATGAGCTGCATCACATCTCGCATTCAGCGCGTCGTTTTTCAAAAATGTGACTTTTAATATTTTATGGTTGCAACAATTCCATTCAATGATATCATCTGCAGATTTACGCGGATACCCGGGTGAACAAATCTGCGTCTGATCCGCGTTAATCAGAGGTTCATTATATATTTAACCAACCAGGGTTACTTAAAAAGTGTCTCAAATATAATACTTTTCACATTCTTCCCCCATCATGCTCAAAATACCCCGTAACTCTTCAGTCATGTTCGCCAATCCCCTCTCAAAAGTCCCACCAATTCGAATCGTTGCTTCTGTAATCCCCCTGAACAGAAAAAACACCCACCGCATCGTAGGATTCTGCACAGGTTTATTCACCTGATTTCTAA
>JAYEGI010000115.1:0-14565 GCA_034659035.1 Methanobacteriota archaeon | reverse complement strand
ACGCTTACAAGCGGCGGCACACCAACGCCAACACCGTCGCCTTCGGAGATGAAGCCGGATCTGAAAATAACAGAGATCAAGGTGCCTGACCGGGTCTTTGCGGAGAATAACAATACAATTGAGGTTGTTGTGCGAAACCTGGGTGATTATGATATCAAGGACGCGTTCAATCTCGAGTTGTCTGTGGGAAGCATCCTCCTCGGGTCGATCCGCATCCCCGATCTCGGCGCAGGCGAGAGCGAGACTGTGCAATTTATCTGGAACCCGGACGAGATGATCGAGTACACATTACGTGCGATGGTAGATGTCAACAGCGATATCGACGAGGCAGACGAGACAAACAATGAGAAGGTCTCCGTTGTCATGGTGGGCGAGTTGATGGGTTACTATGGCGATGACTCGATTGAGACGTTTGAGCACGACACAATCAACGGCAGTGTCGTATACACCCTCGGAAACAGCAGCTACTCGGGCGAGATGCGCCCTGGTGATGAGTATGTAGCCGGGTGCAACCTGACGCTACCTGTTAATGCAACCATCCGGAACGCACGGCTGTATGTGTACTGGACATGGGGAAAAGACGGATCCGAGGGCAGGGCTGCCGAGATGAACGTCACCTTCGGCAAGAACGTGGATATGTCAGCAGACAAAAGGTACACCGATAGAAAGGGCTACGATCCGTACAACTACCCAAGCGGCACGTACTGTTATAATGTGACCGATTATATCGAAGACGGAAATGGCAGCATGGTCAATTACACAACCATTGTGCGGAATAAGAACACGGGTCATGCAAAGTTTACAATCTATGGGGCAAACCTTCTGGTGATCTACCAGGATTCGAAGGAACCCGAGATTGAGTACTGGATAAACGAGGGCTGCGACATCATCTATTCGTTCGACGACGATGATATAACTCCGGAGGATGCGACAACGAAGATACCATTCCAGGGCGTGATCGATCTTGCCGAGGTCGAGCAGGGCACGCTCATAACGTTCGTCACAGACGGGACCGTGGGCGGCGATGAACTCAGATTCAACACCGAGACATGGGATGATGTCTATGAAGACGTTCCCCAGAGTATCACAATCGACGAACGTCAGGTGACCGACTACCTGAACACCAGTGGCAATTACGCGCAGATCAGGGAGATTGATGAGAAGGGTATGGTTCCAAGTACCGCACTCCTCATCCTTGATCGTGGGCAGAATGTCCAGCATCTCGACCAGGTTCCGGTCGCAGTGGGCGAGATCACTGACATGGGCCTCCACTACATCCCTGATGATACGTACGGCGCAGTCTTTGGGACGCTCAGGTTCGCAATCAACGATAAGTTCGACCGGATCGCGGGATACAGAGAAGCGGAGGATATCTGGGTGTATGCAGTGCCCTATACTTGCGATCCTGATTATGCTATGTGGATGAACATCACAGTGACCAGTAAGCCGACACGAACACTCACGATGTTTGACGATCCGTACACCAACGAGACACAGGATTACGAGACCGAGGTCTGCTTCTTTGATGATGACTACAATGGTATCTTTGATGATGATAACGATACCCTCATCTACCGAACCACAACCAGTTACGATGGCACGTTTGCACTCCGGCTGAATGGGGATATGTATGACATCTACGCCAGATACTGAGCATACTAAGAATCGATGGAAGATCCTATCGATTGTTGCGATTCTGATCGCATTGATCTCGGTTATATTAAATGTGTATTTTTATCTTTTAGATGAGTCTGAAATAGTACCCAGTGATAACAATGAAACGAATGGTTCCACTACACTGAACATATCGGATGAAAACGAAACAGGAGTGCACAGGATTGCGAGGGTGGCAATCACGCCCGGCGACACCATCAAGATCGATTAAGCGTGATTCTATAACCTGCGTAACACTTATATACTATTGTGTCATTTACACACAAGCAGTAAGATTATTGCTGCGGATATCTCGAAATAGTTTGAGGTTAATAGTATAATAGTAACATAGGAGGAATGAAAGTGAAAAAAATGATATCTTTGGTATGCATCGCTGTTCTCATGACGGTTGCGCCTGCGCTGGCGGCTCCGGATATGAGCGTGGAGAGCATAGCTCTGAACTGCGGATATCTCTTCGGCAATGAGAGCAATGAGATCTCTGCAACAATCACAAACAGCGGCACTGATTGCAATGGATCGTTCGAGGTCAGTTTCGTTCTCAGTGATGGATTCAGTACAACAGAATCTATTGATGCACTTACTGCGGGAACTAACACCACAGTGAGTACCAATGACCCGACCATCAGGGATGCTGGTGATGGGTTGACAATAACAGTGACCGCTGACTGTGATGGTAATATTGCCGAGAATGATGAGTCGAACAACAAAACAACGCTGGACACAACCGTTGTGAATAACGGCTACAAGGGCAAGACCTACACCGGCGGCGAGAATATGACGACGTGGAAGACGTACGATCTCAATGGTGATCTGGTCTATTCGGCAGGTGACAGTTGTTATCGAAGTGGCTATTATGGCTGGTCATCAGCACTTTATACCACTAACTGGATCGCAAGTGACATGCCAGTTCCTGCGAGTGCGGCTATCAAAGAGGTGCGGTTGTATGTTCCATACTGCTTTGACTATCAGGGCGATATGTCAGGTAACATCAGCCTGAAATTCAATGGGAATGTGCAAACAATAGAGAATCACTACACTGATAGGAAGAGCCACGGTAGCTATGATAATCCGTATGGGCTGCTGGCGTACGACGTAACTGCTGATTTCGATATGAACGGAAACATCGCCAATCTCACAAACTCAAACCCGAAATGCTGTGAGCAGAAGACTACATCCATCCGAGGTATGATACTGGTAGTGGTATATGAGGATGCAAACGAACCGCGAAGGCAGATATTTGTCAATGAGGAATTTGATATACTTAATGGCAAGTCGTCCTATTGCACAACGCCGGATGAAGCGACCGCGTGGGCACCGATCACCGGACTTACGATCGATCCGTCGGCTATAGCGAGTGCCCGGCTGGTGACGTTTGCACCCGGAGCCGATCCGACCGAAGGAGAATTGATCTTCAACGGACACGTCTGGACTGACGAGTGGAATGACAACAGCGTTCACCAAATTGGAATCAGTGACCGTTATGTGACTACATATTTGCGATCAACTGGTAATGTTGTGGGTTTCCAGAGTAGTGCAGACAGTATGGAAGCAAGCAATGCGATCCTGATAGTGGAAGAAGGAGATTCATGGGCAGATTCTGATTCCGATGGCGTTCCGGATTACTGGGACGATGAACAAGACACACCGTCCGGATATCTTACGGATTCAGATGGCAGAGGATACCGCATCGGTGATGTTAACCGCGATGGTGAACTTACGAGTGTGGATGCGATGATGATCCTGCAGGCGATAGTTAAGAACATCGAGCTATAAAACGCTCGATGGTCTATTTTTTTTTATTCCGTAAGAATTTGCGGATTCTGATGTTTCTATGGTTAATGACAGAAGAGCATCAGCAGATGCGGAAATCATGGGATTGTACAACCAATCCTCTGAGGAATGCACACCTTCAGAACAGGGTCTGATGCTGTTTTCTTTAAGCATCTTTCGAGAACCATAGAATTCGTCAGAACCCGGGAACAGTGCACCGATCTCATCAGGCACCGATCGCTGAAGATATGGTGCGGGCATTATCTGCAATCGGGGAGGCCGTATACATGGGATCAATTGAGCGCGGTCTCTGTGGAACGATTAGGGGCACCTCTCTAAATCAGATAGTGCAACGTATGCAGGCTCCAATTTACCTGAATCTCGTGCCGGGACCTGATTTAATTCCTAAATATTGCCCGTCATCGGCTTGGCGTCTCTGTCTCATACTGTTAAGATTTAAATTAACACTTATGATATTATTTGTAACAGTGTTTGTACAAATTTTTAACAACAAGTCGTCTGTTTTTATATAATACCACGTTTACCAATAAATTTGGAGGGAATATGGCTGGGATAAGACTTATATAATGTTATGCCACTTGCATACATGCCGTACCATTAATGTTGCGGATATCTCGAATTATTTTGAGACTAATAACATCCAAATGAATATAGGAGACATATAATGAAAAGAGCAATATCTTTGATATGCATCGCTGTTCTTATGACGGTTACGCCTGCGCTGGCGACTCCGGATCTGAGCGTGACTGACATCCATGCCAATCACGGAGATGTGCGCAGTGATGACATAGTCCGAGTCTACGTCAATTGTGAAAATATCATCTCTGCGGTCGTGCAGAACGCAGGTCCTGATGATGTGATAGATGACTTTGAGGTCTGCTTTGTGGCAGATGGTGCCGTGATCGGTTGTGCGAACGTGACCGGCCTTGCGGCAGGTACGAACACGACGGTCAGCATCGACTGGACGCCGATATGCGAGGATTATCCAGTTACACCAGGGTTCCCGCCACAGTCACTCCCACTCACGATAACAGTGACTGCTGACTGCAACTGCAGTAACTGTCCGAACTGCATGGGTGATGGAAGCTCCGGAACAGTAGATGAGACTAACGAGACAGACAACACACTGTCACTGGTTATTCCAGCTATCCAGGATCGCCCCGGCACAAACGGCGTCATTGGCGGAGTTGTGAACAACGGATACATGAGCAAGAACTTCGACTGTGACACTACAGAAGAGCCACTGAAGCCATCGCATCCTGTCGAGTATATAGATATGGTTGGTGGTGGTATGATATCTAACGTGAGTGGTATAAAGATCGATACCTTTGTGCCACAGGCAACCGATACAAGGGTCCATCATATCGATCTGCCTGATGGTGCAGTGATACGTGGTGCGAGACTCTATGTGCACTGGTATGACAAATGGGGGAACTATAATACGTACCCGACCGGATGCCTTGCAAATTTGAGTGTGAACTTCAATGGAACCGACCTGATGCCCGAAGTAGTATATCATGATTCGAAGGGATTCGGAAAGTACCAATCACCGAAGGGATGTTCCGTATTCAATGTAACACCGTTTGTGAGCGGATCCGGCGACTACACAGTGATTGTCAAGAACATCGAACCAATCGGAGGCAACAACACCACGTTGCTTGGCGAGGGGCTTGGCATGCTATACGCGGGTGCGCATAGCCATAGGGTTCAACTCTGGGTATTGGAAGGTGTTGATTATCTCATGGCGGCAGACGAGACACACGGCGGCAAGAACTATTCTGTCTCGCCAGAGGCGGCAACAGCAACGGTAGCGCTTCCAGGGGAGATCGATCTGACGGATGTCGTCGATGCAGAACTGGTCACGTTCGTTGCACAGGGGATGGGTCCTGGATCTGACCTGCTCTTCAATGGCGAGGTCATCAAGACCGATGCATGGAACACGCCTACAGAGGCGTATCCTGAGAGCAAGATCAATGTGGAGGATGTCTCGGTTCTCTCGAACCTGCTTTCAAACGGAAACACCATGGGATTCCGTGACACTGGTAGCAGCGGGATGCAGGCAGCCTGTGCAGTCTTTACGGTCGTACATGGTGAACTGACGCCGGGTGATCTCAACGGCGACGGAGATCTGACAACTGCTGATTCTGTGCTGGCGCTGCAAATGGCTGTCAGCGGCGAGTACTCAGGCGTTGCGGATGTCAACAGCGACGATGCTGTCACATCGAGTGATGCACTGATGATCTTGCAGGCGGTAGTTAAGAACATCGAGCTGTAGAAGCTCGATGATCTATTTTTTTTTATGTAACTACTCAGGTATGTTGATTGGTTGCCCGATTGCGATTCTGTACTTTCTGGCAAGAAAAATAACAATTCCCGGTTTGGTTACAGTATCCCCTATTTCCCAGGTAGTCCCTGTATAGTGAAGTCCTCCGATAGTGATTTTAGGTACCTGAGTAGTTATTTTTTTATTTCGTAATAATTTTCTCGTCGATGACATCTCGCCGATTGGGAACTCCAACGTCGCAGCCATATCTCACCCCAGAACCGCCCCCATCTTTGCTTTCCACCCGGCGACCTCTTCTGCGGTCACCACATCGATCGATCCGCCCTCTCATATCTCCAGTCACATCGTCCATCCGCTCCTCGATTACACCCTCCATCTCGAGATATGAATTCTTGAGCCCATCGAGCACCGCAGGGTCAGCATCCCCGAGCCCCGCTTTGCCGTCTCGAGAAGCCGTATTTCGATCTCCTCGAGCGCGTAGGGGTTATTCCCCTCAAAGAACTGGCGCATCTCATCGTCGAGCACAGAGGTCGTCGCGATATTCTCAGGAATCCGCCCGTGCTCTCACGTACTCTCTGATCACTCCGCCTGCAAGCCGTTTCCCGATCCTCCGCGACGCTTTCGTCGGTATCTTGAACGAGTCGAGCGAGCAGAAGTTCCTTCCTGTCGGGAGAATCTCGGGCTTTCCCCGTGTCAGGAGCCCGAAAGGTCCGAGTTCGATGAATCCGGCATCAAAGCCGTGGAAGAGCGCACCTCCGCTCATAGAAATAACCTGATATGAATATAGTCACTCCAGCAAGGCTCAGTCCGGATCTGATCAGGTAATCGAGCAGCGAGAATTCTCCTCCGGTCCCACTGCCCTTCGTCCCAAATGCGGTTCCTTTCATCAGATACCCTTCCACATTCTCCGAACCGGAACTACCTCCGCCAGTCCCACCGCCAGATCCGGCAGGTCCTGGCTCATCTCCGGTTCCTGCCTCCACCACCGTGATATCAATGTGCCGCTCATTATTATCTTCATCCCACTCAGCAACATGGTCTTCCGGATCAACCTCCACATCGATCCGTTCAAGTACACCAACCGTTGGCGGGGAGTGCCACAAAAACGATGCGTTTACACTCTCGCCAGCTGCGAGACCCTGGATCGCCACAGTCTTTTGGAGATCCCCGTTCACAGAGAACGTCACATTGAACCGCCCGACATTTCCGTTTGCGATGTTTGATATGCTCGCATTGATCAGGTACTCCTTCCCGACAACTGCTGCATAAGGCTTGGAGATCTCGCTTACTATGAGGTCCGGAGCGTATCTGAGGGTGAGGAATGCGTTTGCCACGATCATGAAGTCGCCGCGATCCTGTATTCCTGCGAGATTATCCTCATGTTTGAGATGATCGGTCACGTCCTTCTTGCCGAGCGCGATTTTAGATTCGCCTTCCTGTTTCGTCCATACGCCATCCCATTTCTCGTCATTGAAGTACAACCGATTCGTACCGCCCTTAGTACTGATTTCACCCCCATAAGGGAGTACCGTATGGAGCGTTGCATTTACCATGGTGGCATCAATCTCTCCCTCAAAGAGTGCACCAACCGTACACTCCTCCGAAGTATAACCGTTTGAGTTCTCATTGCTGTATAGTATATCACAACCTTCGTTAATCCAGTATTTTGTAAGCGCACTCTCATCTTCATACAGAATCAAAAGACTCATGCCCTGTATGCTCGACTTATATTCTGTGCCATCATAAGGACCGTTTCGTGTCATGGCTGCAACATCTGTTCCGCAGACAAAGTCGGTCACGTCATAGCAGTGCACACCATACGCATAGTTGGTAGCCTCGTCCATATACTCCCGATCAACAGATACTGCTCTTCCATTGAACTGCATATCCGCTTCGAGTGGTGCCGGCTCTGCAGTATCATCACTCCAATCTCCCGTATGTCCAAAACCCCAGTACAGATATAACCGTGCAAGGGCGATTTTTGCATCGTCGGGAATTGCATTATCGAAATTTACCGTGAGCTTGGAGTCCCCTCCTGATGAAAGATACATACTGTCCCCTATCGAGAAGATCACACTTCCATTGATCTCTCCGCTGTCGTAGGTAGAGAGCCAGCCTCCCGCGTATCCGCATTTGTATACCGGAATCTCTCTGGTGCGGTTGTTATTCCCCTCATCCAGTTCTTTGATCATGTTCTTAAGGTCTGCCCTTATCGTGACGTCAAATGTCCCATTTGTATCCGGAGTCCACGAAAAATCGATAATCTTTTTTTCGTTTGGACCGAGTTCTGTGATCACTGAGTCCTCCTTTGTTTCTGTGACCGAGTCGTTTACGAACAGTGCGACCTCAAACTCCCCTGTTGGAATCATTCCTTTATTCCGGATGGTTCCGCTCACTATGCATTCGTGATTGATGGATGGGTGCTTCGGCGAATATCCCATGCCCTCTGGAATCGGACCCGACAGAGGTTTACCATCCCTCTTTTTTTCATAATAATCCTCCGGATATACATTCTTCTGGTGTATAAAAATATCAGGTCCAACCCACTTTGAGTACTCGTTATTATCCCCATCGCTCTCAATGATCTCATCGTCAGGATCTACGATCGCGGTCAGATTGCCGCATCTGCCACCCCACGTGACCGGAACCGGAACGCTCTCCCCCGGACCGAGGTCATCGATTGTGGCATCCTCAAATCCGTACTCATAACGATCGACCTTGAATTTGCTCAGAGGATTATCGGTTGCATGAGCCGCAACCGTGATGCTGTTTCCATGCACCCATGGAGACCAGACATCCGAGTGGCGACCTGAAAATACAGAGACGATATCACAGCTCCGGTTTATAATGTACAGATATCCGTTCATCCGAATGTCCTCGAAATGGACCCGCATCCGTTCTGCATCAGGTTCGTGAATCGTACGACTCATCTCCTGCGGATATCCTTCCCCAAGCCATCCGGACTCGATGGGGCGGTCGCAACAGTCAGTCACCATACAGACGGTAATATCTTCTGCTGTCGAAATCCCTGCATTTCCAACCACAGCGCAGACGTCCCCCTTATAGAATGTTATACCCTCTGCTACCATATCAGGACCGCTTACAGTAATGGTTCTGTTCAGAATGTTATTATTTTCACTCATTTCTTTAAGCACGTCACCAGGATCGACCACGACCTCGATTGTGTGCTCACCTGTGGTCGCATCCCACGTAGAAGCAATCTCTTTTGTCTCGCCGGAATCAAGAGAAATCATCTCACGGTTCAGCAGTTTTCTGTACCGGTACTTGTCTACCAAAAAACCATAAGGTGGCGATCCGCTGTTATAGGCCAAGGTTATCGCGAGTTTATCACCCCTTGCCCATACCCACGCATCATCCCTGTTGGTATAGCTCCAGTCTGCAAGGAGCGTGCCATTGTGATCATACATCCTGAGGGTGTGCTCTCCACTAACATTGGTCGATACCTCGGCGAAATGCAGACCGATGAAATCGACGCCGGGATGGGATACGGTCCACGTACGGCTATATCGCTCATCAAACGAATGCGGCGTCTCGATGGTATGGTTCTCATACCGATAGTTCCAGACTTCAACATCACATTCGGATGATTTGATTCCATGATTCGCAATGGTCGCATTAACGAGGACGCGATCACCGTTCACTGGTTCGTTTGGGTCGGTCGTGATCGCGATCGCCGCCGGATCCTTCGATGGAGTAACGTACACAGTTTTGTTGATGATGTTATTCCCCTCATCAAGATCCCCGGCACTGTCGAGTGCAGCCACGATATTATGATATCCCGTGGTCGCATTCCATTCTGCTGTTACTCCGGCAGTCTCGTTCACATCAAGCCAGAGTTCGCTACAAAGGAGAGTATTTCTGCACTCATACCTGTCGATCTCAGCGATAACAGGGTTTGCTGTGGTGCCGCCGATCGAGACAACCCTGATCACAGGCTCAGCAAACCAGGGACTCCACCGTGACTCATATCCGGATGTGCTGCCATAGACGTATGAATGAAGCACTGTACCATCCCCATCAGTGATATCAAGACGCGCAACACCCGGCACAATCAGTTTCTCGAAATGGATCCGCACCTCTTCTGCGGTCTGTATGATCGTCCTTACGCCACCGTACTCCGATCCTGTATATTCAGTGGTCTGGTGCTCTGATATGTTGATCCCGACCAAGTCGGCTCGAACTCCTTGATTTCTGACCCGCGTGGTGATTGAGGTCAGATCATCATCATAAGGATATGGCGGCACAACATCGATACCGGTAAGAGCAAAATCCATCGTTGGCTGCACCCAGACATCCAGCACCACAGAGTTATCGATCTCATTTCCCTCAGGCAGGATCTCTTCAGGGTCTGCAAACGCCACAAGGGTATTATTATCAGTAGCAGCAGTCCATTCCGCAGATACCGTGGTGCTCTCTCCCGGATCGAGTGATATTGGTACGGAGTCGATCAGATTGCCTGCATAAAACAGAGCATCAAGTTCATGATACAAGCAGCTATCGATCTGTACGCGGATGGCATCACCACTCACCCAGACCCAGCCAGGCTGGTCGCATTTAATCGATGCGCGGGGTGTGAGAATCCTGACTTCTGTTTCGAGTCTGGTGATATGCACGCCCATGTATGATGCACCAGGATATGTTACTGTGAATGTGCTGTTCGCACCGCAGACTCCGGATGGACTATATGTCCCTGCCGGGACCCCTTCGAGGAATGCGACTGCGGAATCGATGTGACCAATCCCTTCGTTTCCGATTACAGCAGAGAGTGTCACATCACCCATATCCTTCGGTTGAGCTGGATGATGCGTGAACAGAGAAGCCGCAATCTCCGCACCTGTCACATCCAGTGCAACGGTCGCGGTGTTGTTAGTCTCACAGGTCTCAGGGATCATACAATCCCAGTCTGCATAAGCAGTGATGACGTGTCTGCCTGCGCTTGCATAATAAACCGCTTCGATCTCCTGCGAATCCCCCGGGTCGAGCGTGACTGCAACCGTTGCGAACGGATCATGAGTATAATCCTCAAAGAAGGCAACACTGCAACATGCGGACAGGACTCCGGTGTTTGGAATGGTAGCGGTGACCGGAACCTCATCACCATCCGCAGCAGAAGTACTCCCGAGCAGGAGCGATGAGATATGGAAATCCGCACCACGGACGATCACATCTATGCTTTTATCGTTGTTTCCCCGGTCCTCATCAAATATCGAATTATCAGGGTCTATTGTTGCCGTAATGTTGTGTGATCCCGGAGGGGTCGCATTCCAGGATGTGGCTACCTCAAATGTCTCTCCCACGCCAAATAAGTGTGTTTCATTGTATATCACTCCTCCGAAATAGAGATATTCGTCGATAGAGAAGCCATAACATTTAGCACCTGCAACAGACCTAACATGTACCGTATCGCCAGGAATGTAAGGCGACGTGATCTCTGTAACGTGTGATACATCGGTGTATGTGTATTTTTTTATTAAAATGTCATTTCTGTCATAGATTTCAACGTATCCGTTTCCAATCACTTCGATCTTTGAAAAATGAAGTTTTATCCATTCTGCACCCGGATGGGTAATTATGATGCTCTGATCGATATCAGGTATATTATGCGCAGACTCTACGGAATAGGGAACCGCTCCACCGTCGCATATCATAAGTGTGGCGTCTGCTGCGATCATTCCAGCGTTTGCGAGACCAACCGAGATGTTTGCTGCACCTCCGCTGACCGGACCTGCGGGTGTGGTCGTGAGGTCAGTGACAAGAAGGTCCGGAAGCGTCGTGCAGAGATTTGCGGTTCTTATATTGTTACTTTCATCGAATTCGTCGAGTTCGGTTGCAATCACCACCGTGATGTTGCAGCATCCTGCATCCTGCATCCGGTTCATCGTAGCGGTTGTAGAGCTTTCTTTCGAGAGGCCGGTCATGGATGTACTCGAAACATACTCGCCATCGACACAGAACCGAACAATGAATGATGGTGCATCATCCCCGAAGTTCTCGATCGTGGCAATCACCGAAACATTTTCGCCAGGGTCAGGTTGTGATGGTATGAATGAGATCTCGGTCACTGCAAGGTCCGAACGGCACTTCGGACGCATGGATTTAGTCAGTTCATTGTTCGTTTCGTCAGGCTCAGCGGTCGTGTTTGAGTGATCCGCGATGATTGTGAGGTTGCAGTTTGCGTACGGCACATCCCACTCTGCTGTGATCATTTTTTCATCGATCGCTTCAAAAAAAACCTGTTCTGTGTGAAAGCACTCCGAATATTCGTATTTGTCGATCTCAAAGCCGTACGTTCTATGCCAGTCTCGCCTTTCCATTCCTATATGTAGTTCGATGGTGATGGCGTCCCCATCCACGTATGTAGACCACAAACCCTCCAGTTCGTACTCACGAGGACTCCCATAATAACTTTCAGGATAGTAGATATCCTGCACAACTGAGCCACTGCTGTCCTTAATTATGATATGATCTTTGAACTTCTGAGCATAGTACAGCCCGATCCGGCTGAACCGAACCCGCATCCGATCCGCACCCGGATGTGTCAGATTCCATCTTTCGATGGCAGGATACACTTCATCCTCGGGATACGGGTGCTCTGTCTCGATTTTTGTCCCATTTGCAAACGAAACAAAGAACGATATATCGGTTGTGACCTCCGAGCCATTGTTTGATACCGTGCCGGTGACATCAACCGTCTCTCTGGAGACTGGCTCTATGTCAGGGGTGATATCTGTGACGTTGATATCAGTTATATCAGCTGCCTGTGCTGCTTGTGGCAGCGTCATGATGCAGAGTGTGAAAATTATAATTTTTATCATGTTATTTCATGCGCATCGCGAGCGCAGATACACCGCATACACGATCGCAATCATAAACAGACCTTCAAACCCGGGGAGTTCTCTGAGCACATCTTCAGGCGAGAATGGCGTAGCTGTGGTGATCTCGCTCTGGTTGACGATGAGTATCGCAGGCATCGCCGAGATATTGGATATACCAGAGACCAGAGGCGGCGGAAACTGGACAATACCAACTTCTCCTGCACTGATTGTGTAGGTGACATCAACGGTTTCGTTCGCAGCGATCACCATATCGATGATCATGCCGCCTTCTACAAAATCGACATTATCAGGAAGTTTATCCTCGATCCGAACTTTCGCAGGCATGTTTCCCGTGTTTTCAGCGGCGAGTGTGACTCTGGCAGAACCGCCTTCTTCAACGATTACAGGATCAACTGTTTTGGTGAGTTTGACAAAACTTCCTTCGACGGTCAATGCTGGTGAATTGGAAGAGATTGAATAATCATGTCCTTCGAAACTGAAATTTGTGATAGCTTCCGGAAGCTCGTACTCGCCTGGCACTCCGCAGAAGATGTTGTACGAGTATGAGATCTCCTCACCAGACTCAAGAGAGAAGTTCCACACAGGTGTGGTGGACGACTCAAAGCTATCTGGAAGTTTGTCAGAGAGTGTGATTGAGTCAATGTCGGTGATACCGGTATTGATGACAGATATCCGTACGTTTACAGCTTTTGATACATTTACATGGCTATTTACCCACTTCTCAATCTCAAGTCCTGACTCCGGGAGCACCAGCACAGTGCACGAATCCGAGCCGGTATATATGACATCCTTGATGTCGGTACCGGTCGCATTTGCAGTGATCGTGAATGACCGCACGTCCGGAAGATGCGGAACAACAAAACGCAGGTATATCGACTCCGTATCGCCGTCAGTTATATTTTCATATGTTGCCCTTACCCGACCACCCGCGATGTCGGTATCAAAACCCCTGTCAAGCACAGAAAGCCCACCGGTATCGATCATGACCTCAACATCCTCGATTTCGATATCCCCCCTGTTCTTGATCTCGATTGTGACTGGGATATCTGGCATATGTGGGGAGTGCTCCTCTTTGTACGATGAGATGGAGACTGCAAGCTCCGGGATCCGTCGTTCATAGAACTCGATCTCTGCATGCGGATTGCTTATTTCACCGATCCATAGTTGCGGATCTCCTGAGACCTCTGTGACCTCGATTTTGATCTCATCGTCGTAGACCAGTTCATTGGATTCGTTGCACGCCGTGCCGTTGCACAGGATGGCATCTGTGGATTCGTTGCCACAACTGATGTTCAGAAAGACCATGCCAGTTGCCACTGAAAAATCGATTGTCCTGATGAGATAATTCCCGAGTTCATAAGTATCGTTCTTATACATGGTCTCTGTGCCAGCGTAATTATAGTCGATATCGTCCTCGCTGTATGCTGATGCGACGTGTGACAGAACAAGCAGTACCAGTAATGCCGCGATCAATGATAATCCAGATCCAAAAACTGGTCGATGACGTGTCACGGTTCCGGATTCATCTCCTCTGGCATATAGATCATTGTTCCGTCTCCTAACTGATAGATTCCTCCGATCATCGATCCATCCCCACTGACAATCGCCTCTGTCGTGTTTAAGGTCTTGATCTCCTTCCCTTCCTTGATGATCATCTCCATATCGACCGTTCCCGGGTTCTTCACGATCGTTACATCGGACTCGGTCATAAGCTCGGTCAAATTAAGATACATCAATGATACTATGAGCAAGCCGACAGCAAAGATCATTGCAACATCGAATAAGTTTGCAACGCCTGAAAGTGGGTCCTCATCCTTTGCAAATCGATTTCTTTTCTTGTTTCGTTTCATAAATTCCATTTTAATCACCAAAAGATCTTATCGGTATTATGTACGGCTTATCTGCTTCGTGTTTCACGATAACCTCCACACCGTAGACCGATTGTATGTTCTCAGCGGT
>JAYEGI010000114.1:0-40940 GCA_034659035.1 Methanobacteriota archaeon | reverse complement strand
TGTGCGTACGTCTGCCCGTCCAAGCTCCCGATCGTGCAGATAATCAGGTATGGCAAACATGGCGCTGCCGAGATGGAGGCATCCGAATGACATATACAATATCACCATTACCTCATGTGAAGAGCAAAGAGAGTGTGAAGAGTGTGATGTGGGGGACAGTCGCTGCACTGATGGTATCTGTGGGTATTATGTGCATTGCGTTGGTCTACCGCTTTGGACTGCCCGGACTAGAACTCATTTTCCCCGGCATAAAGATCCTCTTCGTAAGCGTGATTGCAGCAGTGGTTACCGAAATTATCATCTACAAGGCGGCATCCCAGCCGATCACCATAAATGACGGGAATGCCGTGTTGATTGGTCTGTTGCTTGCGCTAATTCTACCGCTTAACGTCCCGATCTGGATTCCAATCATAGGGGCTGCATTTGCGATTGCAGTGCCGAAGTACATCTTCGGCGGTACAGGGACGCTGGTATTTCATCCGGCACTGGTTGGGTTTGCATTCCTGCTTGCTGCGTGGCCCACGCTGATGAGTGTGGAATCGACACCGAATCTCGGCAGTTTTTCTGACCTATTCCTTGAGACTGGTGCTGGCAGACTTATCGAATTCTCACCGGCAGCTGTGTTACTTGGCGGTGCATTCGTCCTGTACAAGAAATATGTGGACCGGCGGGTGGCGCTCAGTGCCACTATACTGCTTTTACTCCTGATGCCGATCGTCGGGATGGGTTCACAACTTCCTTATGTGTTAACCGGCGGCTACTTCCTCGGACTGATATTCCTTGCAGCAGACCCGATCACATCACCGATGACAAAGAGGGGCAGACTGGTCTATGGGATTATGCTTGCCGGGCTGATACTGATCCAGCTCCATTTCAATACCTATTTCGCAGGGATGTGCTTCGCAGTGCTCATGATGAACGTCTTCAGTCCGCTCATCGACAGAAGCACCATACCAAAGCCGATCGGAGGGAAATAAAATGGCAGAAACAAAAGATTCCACTATAATGATACTTGTCAAGCTAACACTCATTGCTGCGGTGGCGGCGATAGTCCTGACAGCGACGTACGGAGCCACACAGGACGAACTCGATAGACGAGCAGCGCTCATGGGCGGTCCTGACAAGCAACTGCTCGAGATGGGTGTTGTTCCTGATGCTACCAAGTTCAAGGCAGTCACAGTCGATGACGAGGTGTTATATTACGAGGCTTACGACAGCAGTGGCAGCCATATCGGCTATGGATTCATCGCCGAGATAATGGGGGCGCAGGATGTGATGGAGATTGCAGGTGGGATGGACCCTGATTTCAAGATGACCGGATTTACTATTATAAAACAGAAAGACACTCCAGGGTATGGTGAGAAGATTGAAGTACCCGAGTTCAATGAGTCGTTTATTGGGGTCGGTCCGGAAGGACTGGCACTGAGCTCGAAAGGCGGTCAGATCGATGGCATCTCCGGCGCAACCTTATCATCAACAGCGATTACGGTGGGAGTCCGGGAGCTGGTTGAACAGATACAACAGGAGGTTTCATAAATGGCAAAGAAATCCTTTATAGGAGAGATAATCAGAGGTATCATCAAGGATAACCCTGTATTCGTGCTTGTGCTCGGTCTCTGTCCGGTACTTGCTGTAACCACCTCGTTTGCAAATGGTTTTGGTATGGGACTGGCATTTACTTTTGTGATGCTCGGCTCAAACATCATGGTCTCTCTCCTGCGAAAGCAGATCCCACCAGATGTCAGAATCCCGATATTCATTCTTATCATTTGTACCTTCGTTACGATGGTCGATATGCTGCTTGAGGCGTATCAGCCAGATATGTACGAGCGGCTCGGCATCTTTGTACCATTGATCGTTGTAAACTGCATAGTCATCGGGAGAGCAGAGGCGTATGCAAATCGAAATCCAGTACTTCCCTCGATAGCAGATGGGATTGGCATATCGATTGGTTTTATAATCGCACTGGTATTGTTAGGTAGCATCAGGGAATTTCTTGGGACCGGGAATATAGTGTTCGATCTGCTCGGCTATGATGCTGGAAAATTATCGACTGGGATCGACATGATTATGCCTTTACCCGTGATTGGTGGGCTTATTTCATACCTTCCACCGCCGGCAACCGTAATGGTAACACCGCCAGGCGCGTTCTTAACGATTGCTGCACTGATGCTTCTCTTCAAGATCATGAGTGATCGCAAACGGATGAAACAACTCAGAAAGGAGGGTTATGAGATATGAGCGAAGTATTAATACCGGCACTGATGCCGACAGAGAATATCTTCCCGCTCTTTGTGGAGGCGATGTTCACAAAGAACTTCCTCTTGATCATGTTTCTCGGACTCTGTTCGTATGTTGGTCTGACCACCAACTCAGAGACCTCAACGGGCATGTCGATGGCGGTCACCTTCGTTATGACGATGTCGGCGATCCTTACGTGGCCCATCTACTATTATCTCCTGAGCGATGCAAGTTTTTTGGGGAGTGACCTGACATTCCTGAAGACGATCTGTTTCATCCTCATCATCGCTTCGTTTGTACAGCTTGTCGAGTTCATCATACGCAAGTTCAGCCCACCGCTCTACAAGTCGCTCGGGATATATCTTCCGCTGATCGCAACGAACTGCGCTGTTCTTGGTGTGGTGCTGATGAATATACAGAATGGCTACACGTATGGCGCAAGCATCGTATACGCGTTCGCGGCAGGTCTTGGCTACTCATGGGTGATGCTTGCGACAGCGGCTGTGCGAGAGAAGCTGATCATGCGTAATGTTGACCTCTTCAGCGGCTTCATCGGCGCATTCTTCGCAGCGACGATGGTCGCACTGATAGTTGTCAGCTACTTTTCGGTGGTGAAACTATGACCGTCGATCTTATGAGTTTGATGCCGCCTGCAATCGCTGTGCTTGGTGCACTCGGACTTGCGATGGCAGGAATGCTCGTCTGGGCGTCAAAGGCGTTTTATGTCCCGACTGATCCACTTGTCGATGCACTGATCGAACTGATGCCCGGAGCAAACTGCGGAGCGTGCGGATACCCGGGATGCGCTGATTGTGCAGAACATATCGTGGCAGGGGATGTCTCACCTGAGGTGTGTACTTCGTGCGACACAGAGACGTTCGAACTCATCGGAGAACTGCTCGGAATGGATATCAGCGCAGCAGAGCCCATGTATCCGGTTATCCTCTGTCAGGGCGGCACAAACTGCAAGGACAGATACGATTACATCGGCGCGGACACCTGCAGAGCCGCAATCCTTCTTTCGGGAACGAAGAAAGCCTGCTCGTATGGATGCATCGGTCTTGGTGACTGCGTGCGTGCATGCATGTTTGATGCAATCGAGATCGCAGATAACGGGCTTCCAAAGATCAAGAAGTATAATTGCAAGGGCTGCGGATGCTGCGTGCAATCCTGCCCACAACAGGTACTAACGATTGCAAAGGAGCATGGACCAGTGTATGTGGTCTGCGCATCGCATGACAAGGGCAAGTATGTCAAAGAGATATGCGAGTTCGGATGCATCGGATGCGGGATATGCAAGAAGAACTGCCCCGAGGGCGCAATCAAACTGGTGAAGGCTGTTGCCGTGATCGATCAGGAGAAGTGCACCCAGTGTGGGACGTGTGTCGATGTGTGCCCGAGAAACGCGATTGTGAAGCTGTGATCTTTTATCAGTACAACCACGGGATTTCTATATAAATCTCGTGGTTCTATAATTTTTTAGTTATGTTAATTTTGAAGACAGGTAATTGATAAATTGATGAGCCAAACGATAAAGATCATAAATCTCTTCGACAGTCTTTTCGATTGGGAACACAGCAAAATTGCCGTGTACCAGTTCATTGCGCAAGTTTCCTATCTCTAAAAAAGCCCGGATAGATATTTCCAATTCTGAATTGTCTTTAACATCCTCACTGGCTTGGTCCTTAAATCCGTCACCGAATAACGAAAAAAATCTATTAGCGTTCCTGGCGCTCCAATCAAAATAAGTATGATATTTCCGCTCCACTGCTTTATTTTTCACAAAAGATGTAATCATTGGATTATTATCGGAATTTTTCTCCACAAAACTTAATATTATATCTTTGATCTCATCTTCAAAATAACTTGCAGCCGAAAGCAGAAGAACCTTTTTAAGATTGTCATCCGCAACGATTTTCAAGGAGATCTCTTTGTTGGTCTCGAGATAATCTATCATCTCTTTAAATTCTTTGTATCTCTGCCTAACAATATCTCCATTGCCATCCATATCAATCAACCTATACAGCTAATATTTCTCGGGCTCTTCTCAATCTAATCTCCACATTTGTTTTACTTGCTGTCTTTGATATAGTAGCGTTTTTAACATCTTCGTCATTCTTGAGTGCGTTTAATTGTTCTTTGGTTATGGGAGGAACATTAAGAGACATGTCATCATAAGATGCCGCACAAACCGCAGTGAAGACTGCTTCATAAATAGAGATGTTGATTCTGTTAGTTTTTCCTGTGAATGCTCGCTCATCTAAATTTTGGCAGCTATTCAGGAACGAATCGAACAAATTTTTCAGATGTTTAACCTTTTGTTCTGAGAATGATTTTGCATCATTTGAAAATTTATTAAGAAATTTTACCATCGATGGTTTGTAATTACCCCCATCTACTAACATTGCAAAACCTCTCAACAACATTTCAACATCCTTCATGTGGAGGTCCGGTTCTGGAATGCCAATCAATCCTCTCCATCTTGTATCAAGATTAATCCGATATAGCATATCGTAAAAGTCAGAGTGATATAAACTCATTCGTATTTCCTGTGGTGTTAGATTCACACCTCCTGTGTTTAAACGATTAAATATCTCATAAATTACAGAATCGTCATCTGGCGGAGAGTTTTGTTTTATAATAATATTTCTTATCGTCCTCATTTCAAAAGTGTTTTTATACTCTTCGAGAGTCTCATAGTTCAATTTGTTCAATTTATTTTTCTTATCTGGCAATTTCCCTGGCAATTTGAGTTTGAAATTGCTGAAATAATCATCGTTGTGCAATATATCGTCCGGGATACTACCCCTCTCGTCGAATATTCTTCTCAATTCATACCTTTTTTCTCTTTTAGGAAATCTCATTTTTATAAAATAATAAATAGTCATTAACCGTTGTTGTCCATCAACCACTAAAAACTCATTTTTTGATTTTTCATATAGAAAAATCTGAGGTACGGGTATTCCAAATATTATCGATTCTATCAGTTTGGATGCCCTCGTCAGATCCCAGACATAGTTCCTTTGAAAAACCGGAACTTTGAATATTTCAGATTCAATAAAATCAAAAATGGTTTTAATATTGAAATCACTTGGAAATGTAGTAATGTCATATTCTGTTAGGGAGTAGTCTTCATCGGTGTCAATCTCATCTTCTATTTCAAGCGGATTTTCGTCGCTGCCATCCATATTTATCACCTTATCTTTATTTATTGACCATCACCATCATATAAACGGTAAGAGATTATATCTCACATCGTTTCATGCAGTGTAATTAATATCATCCATGGCACTTAAATTTAACCAATCTCTATATCTCTTGGTCACAGCCTGACGGAACATTATCTGGTCTACGTGGTATGTTCATCGCACGGCAAGCCAAAGTTACGTAAAAGAGATCTGCGAGTTCGGATGCATAGGATGCAGGATATGCAAGAAGAACTGCCCTGACGGCGCAATCAAGCTCGTCCAGAAGGTTGCCGTGATCGATCAGGAAAAATGTACTCAGTGCGGGACATGCATCGATGTCTGTCCGAGGAACGCGATCGTGAAGCTGTAATGGACCCTCAATAGGAGTTCATCGATGCCACTGCCTGCAAGGGCAGGGCATTAGCGGAAGTATATGTTCCCGAGCGGTTCGATTCAGGCAACGGTGAACGCAAAAGACGGATCAACGCCGAGTTCGGAACAACGATCATCCTGATCCGCCACCATCTTGGGTTCGCGAGAGGAATTTCACAACCGCGAGATTACACGGTATTTGCGTCAATGCAAAACATATCACCAAGGAGAGGGGCGGCGCAGCAATTACACGAGATCCTTTTCTGTGCCAGTCCCGAGACTTTGGGGGTGTTGCTCGATTAACTTTATGTGAGATGGGGGTGTGGCTATTAGCACTGCAAAGGTGATTGTTATGAACCGAGACACCCAGACATTCCACTCAAATACTCTTTTACGACCGACTATCAGCGTGTGCACACTCCTGATGCTGATTATTGTCGCGGCAGGCGTGGCGGCGGCAGGCATGCCGCCTGTGCCGTACTTCAGTCAGTGCAACTCCCGATGGGAAAGCGACAAACTGGGCGGCGACGGTCCAACAATATGCAGTCAGGGCTGTGCGCTCACATCTGCCGCGATGGTGATGGCATACTATGGCGTGGACACCGACCCGAAGAGGTTGAACACTGCGATTGGACGTGCGGGCTATGACGCAGGCTATAATATCTACTGGTCTGCTGTCAGGAACGTTTGCCATGATGAGATCAATCAGATCGAGTATTCTCCGGGAACGGTCAAGCCTTTTGACACGACTGTGCTGAACACTCACCTTGATGCAAGACATCCGGTCATCGTTAATGTGGGAGGTCACTTTGTGGTGGTGACTGGCAGATCAGATGGGACGTACTACATCAATGATCCAATTTCAAGCGCCAAATCTACGTTGGACGCTTATCCAAACAGAGTGGGAATGCACATCTACTCTGGCAATCCGCCGGACATAAACAAACCTCTCGTCGGCGACTGGAACGGCAATGGAACCGATACAACCGGCATCTACAACTACACGACCGCAAATTTTTCGCTTGATAGCGGGTTAAACATCAGTTTCGGCATCTCTGGCGATATTCCGATCACAGGAGACTGGAACGGGGATGGATATGACACGATCGGTGTCTTCCGTCCATCGACTGCTCAGTTCTTCCTTGATTATGATAACGATGGCGTTTCTGACATGAACGCAACGTTTGGGGTTATCGGCGACGTTCCGGTTGTTGGAGACTGGGATGGTGACGGGGATGATACCATCGGCGTATTTCGACCGAATCATTCCGATTCCGGACTTACGATGTTCTTCCTTGATCTTGACAACAGTGGTGGATCTGCGGATCTGAGCGTGGCGTTTGGCGAGCCTGAGGATCTGCCTGTTATCGGGGACTGGGACGGCGACGGGGATGATAATATCGGGCTGTACCGCCCAGGCAGTACTACCGGCGTATTTTATCTGGATATCGATAACGATGGCGGGGCTGCTGATATCGTGACGCCTGGGTACGGGGATCTCGGAGATATTCCGATTGCAGGAGACTGGGATGGTGATGGCGAGGATAATATCGGAGTTTATCGACCTGAGACCGGGGAGTTTTTCTTGAATGCTGAGATGCCGACTGATGTGGGATTAGTAGCAGAATGGCATTTTGATGAGGGTTCTGGCAACATTTTAAATGATAGTTCAGGAAATGGAAATGATGGGGTAATTTACGGCGCAACATGGACAGCAGGGAAATCTGGTCACGCGTTGAGGTTCGATGGAAGCGGTGATTATGTAAACATACCAACCACATCTGATCTCAATCCTGTTGATGGCTCTTGGACCGTTGAAGCATGGATAAACATACCAACGCTCCCTCCTTCGGATTATACTTATCCTGTGATGGCGAAACATAATGGCGATATGGATAATGGATATACCCTACACATCTCTGGCACCACTAGAACTGTTAACTATATGGTTGACCATTATAAAGGTCCCGTTTACAAAGCTAACAGCATAATTTCAATAAATACATGGTATCATGTTGCTGGCGTTTTGGATAGGACAACAAACACTTTAAAAATATTTGTAAACGGATCTCAAATGGATTCGACCTCAATATCAGGACTTGGGACTATTAATCCGTCAAACCCACTCTGGATTGGTAGATACAATAGAGCAGCTCGTTCAAGGTATGAATACTTCAATGGCACAATAGACGAAGTTCGCATCTACAACAGGGCATTAACCGCAGATGAAATAAAAGAACATTACGGGGAAATATCTACTTCCGATGGCTTTGATTATCCAGTCGGTGCACCATATATTACACAGGCAAATGATGGTGATGGTTGGTACAATGCACAAGATTTTCGAGTTAATAATCATTTAGGAGAAGATTGGAATGGAGAAGATGGTGGGGATACTGATTGTGGAGAGCCAGTGTATGCAGTTTCGGAGGGAACGATAGTTTATGCTGCCGATGCGGGATCCGGCTGGGGCAATGTTATGATTGTTCGCCATGAACTGCCTGATGGAACACAGGTAGAATCTTTATATGCACATCTCCAAAGCATGAGTAAGACCCGTGGAACTGTTGAAAGAAGGGAACAAATAGGAACTATTGGAAAAGATGGCTGGCCATATTGCCATTTACATTTTGAAATGCGGTTTTCAAATTGTTCTTCATGGGGAAGTCCTGGACCGGGATATAGCACAGATGCGACGGGTTGGATCGACCCTTCCGATTTTATTGATTTGCATCGCCCCCCTAACTTTCCTGTGGACTGGGCATATTCTGATTTGATTACAATTCAAGAGAATTCCGGCTCTGATCTGACTGATTACCAGATTCGGGTCGAGTTGAACTCATCAAATTTTGATTTCTCGAAGACACAGTTAGATGGTGCGGATATCCGGTTTGCGAAACTGGATGGGACTTTGCTGAGTTACTGGATCGGGACGTGGAACTCGACTGGCGAGAGCGCGAAGGTCTGGGTCAAGGTGTCGAGTATTCCAGCGAGTGGTACTGCAACGATCAGGATGTACTACGGAAATTCGGTCGCTACAATCGAGAGTAACGGAATTGCGGTGTTTGAGTTCTTTGATGATTTTTCAACGTATACGCTGGCAAACTACGATACTGAATGCAGTGGTATGAATCCCCCAATTGTATGCGGTTTTGATTGGGATAGTATTAATGAGCAGTTAATAGTTTCGTGTTTGGGCGGTGATTGTCCGAATTATGGAAATAGGTTTTATCCCAAAAATCTCAATTTGACAAATTCGGTTGCAAGCTGTGATTTTAAGATCGTAGAAGAATATGATCCTGATACCTTCTTTGCGATTTTTTTGCGGTACCAAAACAGATCCGAAGGTTATGCAACACGATACTCCACTAAAAATTACGTTTCGCCCCTCATAGGTAGGCATACTGATGAAGGATTACTGGTCATAACCTCACCGGACCCAAATGCAAATGGAAAACTGTTTGATTGGACATATCGCACTCCTTTATCTGAGTATATTAATACAAACACATGGTACAACATGGAGTTTGCAGTTTGGGACGATAATCTGAAACTCTCTTTGAATGGCATCGAAAAACTTTCTTGTATGGATGATGATATTACCATAAATGGCGGCGTAGGATTTGAATTCCATGACAATGGGGGTCGAATTGATAACATCATTGTCCGCCAATACACAGCCCCCGAGCCGACCGTAGACCTGCTACAGAAAGGCGACCTCAACTCTGACGGCAAACTCACCCCCGCAGACCCCGCGATCGCGCTTGCAATCGCAGCCGGCGGTTCCGCCTCGTGCGACCCGTCAATGCTCGCCGCCGCTGACGTGAGTGGCGACCACCGTGTCACCTCCTCGGATGCTCTCATGATCCTGCAGGCGGCGGCAGGAGCGACAGAATTATAATCCGGAACTGTTCAATCCCACAAAAAGAGGCTTTCGATGAAATTACTGGAGAATCTAAAGAAGTCGATATCCAGAAGTCGATATAACATCAGCCTGCACGCAAAAAACGAGATGAGCTTAAAAGAAGACGATATATCTGAGAAAGAATTGATTGAATCAATGCTGGGCGGAGAGGTAATAGAGAACTACACAGACGACAAGCCATTCCCAAGCTGCCTCGTATTCGGAAGGACTGATGAAGGCAGACCGATACATGTGGTCTGTGCGTACTCGAAGGAGGAGGATGTGGCAATAATTATAACAACTTATGAACCAGATGTGATTAGATGGATCGATTACAGAAGGAGGGTTTAAATGATTGTATCAAAATGCGCGATATGCGGCGGAAAAGTTGAAGAAAAAGAGGTCAGTGAGACGGTGAGGGTCGGAAATGACTTCGTTGTGGTGGAGAACGTCATAGCAGGTGTATGCGCTGGATGTGGGGAGCGATATTATCCGCCAGGAGTTGTTGATAGACTAAGAGATATCGAGATGCATGCAATGGATCGGGGGGCATTGAAGGGGCTGCATATAGTGGGGCATACATACAGGATAAACTATGGCGCCCCAATTCATGGCATTTCTGTTTGACCCCTCTGTGCGTGGCTTGCCACTACGTTGCGACCTTATCCACGACGACCAGATTACCTCCCAGACGCCGCGCTTGCAATCGCAGCCCGCGGTTCCGCTTCGTGCGATGCCGCAACGCTCGCCGCCGCTGATGTGAGCGGCGACGACCGTGCCACCCCCCTCGATGCGCTTATGATCCTGCAGGCGGTGGGTGGGAGAATAACGCTGTGACAACCCCACGCTTGCGAACAGACTCGTGCACTTGGACGATTGCGGTCGCAACAGTCGCAGCCGCCGTGATGTGCTTTGTGTGTGCGGAACCTGCATCGATGTCTGCCAGAGGAACGCGATCGTGAAGTTGTGAGTGGGTGTGTGCAATTGCTCACACCACGATCTCGTGCCGTACACCTGGCTCAGGGTTCTACTTGTGCACCTTCCATAAGACCTCTTCGCCGAACCTGTCGATCAACTGCAAGGTTCTCCGGGGCACGGTCTTTGGTCCGAGCACCGCGCCCAGGTCTCTCGGGATCGTCGATGTAATCGGTCTCCATCATGAACCTGCTCGATGAGCTGTTCGGCGATCTCGACCCGGTAACGCTCCGTTATGTCACCAACTCGCTGAAATGGATCAATACCCGAGTTGCTAATCTTCCAGCTCTTATCGCTTAACAGAAATTCCGCTCTTCCGGATGCTCTGACCTAATCACACGGTCCGGAAATCTCAAAAGTACCTGATCTGGTACCTGTACCCCTGCTCCACCAAAAATAGCTGCCGATTACTCCCGAACGTCTGTTCAACGGTACCTTTCGAGACCAGTGTGTAGAAATGGGATGCATGTTCTTTCGGACGAAGAATGCGCCCCAATCGTTGTGCCTCCTCCTGACGCGAACCATACGTACCCGATACCTGAATCATAACACTGGCGTCAGGCAGATCCACGGAAAAGTTTGCGACCTTGGATACCACAAGCGTGTTGATCTCACCCTTCCGAAACGCATCATAGAGCTTCTCCCTATCATCCTGTTTGGTCTTACCGGTGATGATCGGAAGCTTTAGTGATTTGGCAAGCTTCTCTATCTGCGAGATGAATTGACCGATGATCAGGATGCTCTCACCTGCATGGTTCTCCAGGAGTTCACACACAAGCTCTTTCTTGCGCTCGTTCTCTGCTGCGATGCGAAACTTAGCCCGTTTATCAGCATGAGCGTAGTTAAGCTCTTCTTCCGGCGAAAGAGGGACGCGATACTCGATACAGATGGCTTCTGCGATATAGCCGCGACTCTCAAGCGTCTTCCACGGGACATCGTATCGCTTTGGACCGATCAGTGCAAAGACATCATCCTCCTTCCCATCCTCGCGCACCAGTGTCGCAGTAAGCCCGAGCCGCCGTCTGGCTTGAATTTCTGTTGTTGCACGAAATACCGGAGCCGGGAGTATATGTACCTCATCATATATAATTAGCCCCCAGTTATGCTCGGTAAAGATCTTTAAGTTGTGAAGCGGACTATCCTTTGTTTTACGGTGTGTCAGCATCTGGTATGTGGTGATCGTGATCGGCTTAATCTCTTTGATGCGCCCGGTATACTCGCCGATGTCTGCTTCGTTGACGCTGGTCTTTGCGATAAGTTCATCGCGCCACTGCGCAACAGAGACCGTATTGGTGGCGATGATCAGGGTATATGTTGATATCTGTGCCATCGTTCCAAGACCTATAATCGTCTTACCAGAACCGCATGGAAGAACAATCACTCCACTGCCACCGGTCTTCTCGCCAGCACAGTAAAAGAGATCTATAGCCTCCTTTTGATAATCGCGCAGCGCAAATGAGTCGCCTCCGAGATCAATGTCGCGCAGAGTGATGTCGAATCGTTCGCCGTCCAGGTAACCGCACAGGTCTTTAACAGGGTATCCCGCCTTTATCAATGCGTGCTTAAGATCGCCGCGTCTTGCTTGCGGTATGAATAGTCCGGGGATGCTGTCGTTATCCACCCAAAAGTCTTCCAATAACTCATTGTTACTGATTCGTTCCAGAACACGGGCGTCTGTAACAACAAGCTCCAGATAGTCATCTGCGTCTTTGGCTTTCTGTAACACCAGCTTGCCATAAGTCTCGTACCACTCTCTCATATCGACGATGACATTTGACGGAACGCTGTAACGCGAGAACTCTTCAAGACCGCAAGTGATCTCGTTAAACGGCACATCCAGTGCTGCTGCATTCCAGAGCGAGAGCGGGGTTACTCGATACGTATGGATGAACTCTGGTGATTTTACCAGCTCTGCGAATAGGGATAGAAAATCCCGGCATTCTACATACCCCGGGTGACCCACTTCGAGCATCAACGTGCGATCACTCTGGATTATGAGTGGCTTTTGTGGCTGTGAGCTCATAGAATATCCTCGGTTTTGATCGTATAATCTAACAGCTTCTTGCTGACTTTCTTTACCTCTGATTCGTAACGCTTGTCAAAGGAGAGTGTCAATTCGCTCCAATCAGCAGCAACCGGGCATCCGGAAGTTATAAGTCCGTTTCGGAATTCTTCCATCAATTCTTTTGCCGGAAAGTGAAATGTGATCCGGACTTCCCGTTTGATCGTCATACGTTTCTTTGTTTTTGTTTTTGTCTTTGTTTTTGCTTTTGAAACTCCCATATCGCGTCTGGGAAACGCCGTGTCTGCACCGTCCGGGAGCAGCATAAAATCCGAAGAGCGATGTTTTATGCGAAGAGGGATTAACTCCTTCTGCAGAAGATACGTAAACAACTGGTCGGGCGAACGCACGATCTTAATCGCAGGTGATATGGATTCAATCGTGAATTCGTCGAGTTCTGGCAAATTGCGATCTCCCTCGAGAAGCGCAACATTCTCATAGAGTGTGAATGCTTCTGAAGCCCCAGCCCACTCTTCGAGTTCGATTCGAACATTCTGTGGCAGTTTCTGACCGCTCATCTTCTCCAGGAGCTTGATCACATCAAAATCAACTCTCTCGCTTAATTGGGTCAGAACCTTCTTTTTTCGAAGTTTTAATATGTTTGCTCTGTCCTTTGTTACGACATCCGCAAGTTTTGTCAGTTGCGTAAGAATCAGAACCGGATACAATTCCGATTCCACATGTATCTCAAAATTCGGCTGCACTGTGACTTTTGGTTCTATGATCTCCTGGCTCATCACGTGCAGGAACAGATCATTGATCCGAAACGCCAGAATCCGATTCATCTCGGGCAGAAGTCCTTTATACTCTGTTTCGGAGTAGGCAACCTCGATATATCCTAAAATGAGGGGCAATCCTTCAAGGAACCGTTCCACAAAGCGACCTTCTACTCGCTCAAACGCATCCGCATCACCCTCTGAAATCTGCATCCTCTCGCCCCACCTCTCCTTTTTCTCCTGAAAGTTGCCATACCGACCCTCCTTTGCATACTCTTTATGTGAATATTTGGGATTCTCCGGAATGAGGAAGAATGGATGATGTTCTTTCAGATATCGGATCAATGAAGATGTAGTATACCAAACACCAGGTGTGCAGGATTGCAAAACCTCGATAATAAACCGCCTTGCTTTGCCAAAGTCTAATCCGGGCATAATGCCAGTCCCTGATCCCCAGGTCGAGAACCCGGATAGCCTGCCAAGTATACTTGTCTCGTAAAACTCATTTTCACCATCGGGATAATTTTTTACTACTTCATCCTGAAGCTTCTTCTCCTGCTCTATTAACGGTAAATTAATGAACTCTTCGTATTTTTTGGTATCAACGTCGATGTAATTGTCAGGAAATGACGGTTCATTGCTGTAATACCCCATATACCGCCCCTCGGTGTCATAGTTTACGAACTTGAATGTAAGCGCCAGGCAATCGACATAATTCATCCAGTCAGAACGTCCGTACGCCTCTACTTCTTCTACCAGACAAGAATCGCTCATGAGTTTTGCCAATCGTTTTTGATCGGACTTGTTCAACTCATTACTCCGGTGCAACCGTTTTACATCGCGCTCTTTCACATACTCAACAAAAGCATGTAGATCATGGCGCAGATCGTACGGGTTGGAAACAATTCTCAGCTCGTCGATGTCTGCCAGGGTTAAGTCTGGTTTTGGTTGCATCATTCATTCCTCGCCTTCTTGACCACGTGCCCCGACGCGCTCACTACTTTCTGTATCGCGGGAAGAACGCCACAGGGAAAGGCGATATAATCATCCGGAAGCGATACAAGTTGCGAACCGGTGCATGACTTTTCGATCTGCACCTTGAGGCTCAGATCTTTTACCTGTGCAACCATCAGGTCTTCATGAATGATCTGTTTACCCCATCTCTTTTCAGCAATCTCAATTGCACTTCGAAAACCAGATGAATTCCCCCTTAGCCACTCAAAAACACCTTCTTTCCGAACCGTCGTGAGCGTATTCCCAATCTTAATGATATTTGCGGTCGCTCGCAGATTGGCGTTATGAATATCCAGGAGTGCAACCGAAGCTATCACTTCCAGTGCAGCATAAGGAATTTTTACCAGATTCAACACTACCGTACCGTCAGGCACAATCTGTAGGTACTGTTCAGGCGTTGGTGCGGCTGCATCGTCTAATGAATCATCAGGTAACCGGTAGTATGCCGTTTTATCCACCACGACTTTTACAAGGCAGCCCCACTCCCATCCCGCCTCGCAGATCTGTTCGCAGGGGTGATTTATATCATCTCCTGTAAATATCTTGAGTATCACTTCGAGACTGTCTGCGGGTAGCCATTCATGCTCTCCAAGTTGTGCGATTGCATAGAGTACAACATCAACAGGATCCATATCATCGCTCGGATAACCTGAATAACCGGGATAACCGCGCTCCTCGATATCGGTTTTAATAGACACACGCATGCAAGCTTTCTGCCAATCCAACAGGTATTTTGATCTGAACTGTTTACCACCAATAGACAGATTACCTTCGTTGATTGTGATTTTGAACGATTTTCTGTCTGAGTTCGATAAGGGGGATGGTCTTTTTCCTTCTCTTCCCGCAAGCTCAAGCAGTTTATCACGCAGAACTTCTCTCTTGAACTTCCCGGCTTTTTTGAATTCGGAAGCCTTGACGAGTGGTGGAAGAAATTCTCCAAATTCCGGAGGAAAAGAGAATCGTAAGCGTTCCATCTTAGTAGACTTTCTATATGTTTCTTGCTCTATGGCGATGAGCACACCCTTTCGCACCAGATTACTCTTCACTTTTTTGACTGTTTCGTTATACCGCTTGGTAAAAGTTGTATTATAATACCCTTTTGAGAGTTCTGCGCAACCATATAGTCTCTTGAAATACGTGATACCAACTTCCTCCTTCATCTTACTTAGCAAGTGGAGAAATACAACTTCCTTGTAAGTTAATGAGTCCAGTACTTCCTTTATGCCAATCGTGGAGATAAAGAAGTTCTCAAAGACGTCGCGAGAAGTCGCCTCTTTGGCAGAAAAACCACGACTTTTGCAGATCGCCTTTATATCGGAGTCAGTAATATCGCTTTTGCACATCTGTTTCAGCATACTTTGCGTATCCATTGGAATAGCCTCTTTTTGGGTATACCTTAAGTCCCTGTGTCGACGCTTTTTGTCCTTTCTTTTTAGACGCGGGGCATCGATCATAATACTTACCAAATCTCGTCAAATCTCGTGGATTCCGGATGAGCTAGAATTCCGTTACATCAAAACAGATAAGTGGCTTGGATACCTGCCATGATCGATCATGAGCAAGGCACAGCGTGCGGCGTATGCATCGATGTGTGCTTAAGAAACGCGATTGTGAAACTGTGAGTAAATAGGCCGATGTGCGGTGTGGGCAGTTGCTCATACAACGATCTCGATGCCATACACCTGCTCAGGGTTCTCCTTGTGCACCTTCCAGAAAACCTCCTCGCCGAACTTATCGACCAACTGCAATGTTCTCCGGGGTACAGTCTTTGGCCCGAGCACTGCGCCCGGTCTCTCGGGATCGTCGATGTAATCAGTCTCCATCATGAACCTGCTCCCCTCTGTAAGTGCGCTCTCGATTGCGCCCTTGCCTGCAAGCACTCCCGGAAAGATCCCTTCGCGTTCAAAAACGCGTATCAGCGGAGGGGCATAATGCTTGACCACCTTTTCTGGAGAAATCCCAGATCTCGCAGCGATCGCTGTAAGATCCGCGATAACTGCCGCGTCAGCAGTCTCAGTATGAAGTTGCACAGCGCATCCGGCATCACGCGCGAGAGTCATGCCGTAAGCCATGATGCGGTTGGACGCATCCCACGCGCTTCCAGAGACCTCATAATGTGGTCTTCCGGTCTTGAGGGCTATCGCCTTATTCTCACAAACAAAACGCTGTGCGATCTCAAGCCCGGAAACCATCAACTCCTCTGCCCGCGTCTGCCCCACACGGTCGGATAGCACCGTGATCTCGGCAGGATGGACCCCGAGCACAGTAAACGCAGTGACTCCAATATCAGACCGGTTTACCTCACGCGCGATACTGATCGTCTCATCAAAGACCTGTTCGTAATCCTCTGGCTTTATTATATCCATGCCAAGTGTCCACGATGGCTTTGATACAAGGATGATGTGTGTGCCACCCGCGCGGGCAAATTCCTTGACCGCCATGAGTCCCTTTCCCCGGCGATCGAGATGAATATGATTGTCAGTTATCGGGATCATGGATCACAAATCATAACAATCCAAGTTCATCGAGATCATTTACAATTTTGATGACGACGAGTTTCGAATCTTCCGGACTTTTGCATCCTGTGATTATCATTTTACCAGATCCGAATAGCAACACAACCGATTTCGGCTCTTTAATTCGGTAAACAAGTCCCGGAAACTGCTCCGGCTCGTATTCAATGTTTTCGAACCCAAGACCCATCGAAACAGCATCGAGATTGATCACGCATCCAAGGTCCGCAGATGAAACGATATTATGTAAAACGAGTTCGGTCTGCCCCTCTGTACTGGTCCCGATCTCTTCAAGTTTCTCAAATATCTTTGTTACCCCGATCTTTACATCTGAGATCTTCTTTGCGCCAGTACACACGATCTTTCCGCTTCCGAAGACAAGAACCGCAAGCTTTGGCTCCTTTAGGCGATAGATCGCTCCGGGAAATCTCTTTTTGTTGTACTCAGCTCCCTCTATCAACTGTGACACGCGTTCGAGATCGATGGTACTTGTTATCGAGGTGGACGCAACCACATTCTCGATTTTGATCGTTTTTGGGATATCTTCAAGGGACATGTAGCAACCTTCGGCACAATATTTCAGTGGAGATGGTATTAGTTGGATGAATTGATATATTAACCTTACTGAAAATGGAATGGGACTGTCAACCACCACAGCACTGCCATACCAATAAGGTTTTAAATCATTACACCAACGATCACCTTAACCCTATTAGATAACAGGAGGATAAACCATGGCATATGGAATCGAATTTGTACCGAATGACCCTGTTCTGAAGATAGCTCATTACGCTAAGATGGCTGAGCAGAACGGGTTCGACAACGTGTGGATCACAGACCACTACAACAATCGGGATGTATATACCACGCTTGCGCTGCTTGCAACCAACACCAACACGATCAAGCTCGGAAGCGGCGTCACAAACCCCTACACGAGAAACGTGGCAGTTGCAGCATCCAGTATCGCGGCTGTGAATGAGATATCGGGCGGACGTGCAATTCTTGGGATGGGACCTGGTGACAAGGCAACCTTTGACAAGATGGGAATTGAGTGGGTTAAGCCACTCACCACGACAAAGGAGAGTGTTTCAGCACTGCGTGAACTCTTTGCCGGAAAGCCAGTCAATCAGAATGGTGAACTAGTATCGCTCTCTGGTGCCCAGATGGCATTCGCTGCAGGAAACATCCCGATCTATCTCGGCGTGCAGGGGCCAAAGATGCTTCAGCTCGCAGGAGAAATCGCTGATGGTGCGCTCATAAACGCATCGCATCCGAAGGACTTCGAGGTCGCTGTAAAGGAGATTAAGAAGGGCGCGGAATCGGCAGGCAGAAGTATGAAGGACATCGACGTGACCGCGTATGCATGTTTCTCAATCGACAAGAAGGTCGATAAGGCACTCAATGCTGCAAAGATCGTTGTTGCATTCATCGTTGCGGGATCACCACCTATGGTTCTTGAGAGACACGGCATCGACCCGAGTGTGATCGGCACAATCGGTGGAGCAATCGCAAAGGGCGACTTCGGAACCCTGATGGGTGGTGCGGTCACAAACGAGATGATGGAAGCGTTCTCGATCTACGGAACACCAGCGGATTGTGTGGCAAGAATCGACGAACTCACCAAGATGGGCGTCACGCAGATCGTTGCGGGATCGCCGATTGGTCCTAACAAAGAGAAGGCGATCAAGCTGATCGGAAAGGAGATCATCGGAGGCTGAGTGATTTGCCGCCAAAGATTGTAGAGGTCATCGAGAATGGCGTCTGCACGGCTTGCGGGGCATGCGAAGCGGCATGTCCCCTAAACGCCGTTCACATAGAGTCTGAAGCAGAGGTGCCAGAAGACGAAAAGCGTGTCCCGAGCGCAAGCAGACGTGATCCAGATAATCTGTCTTATTACATTCACGGCGCAGCATGTGAGGTCTGTGAAGACTGTCTAACTTGTTCAAGGGTTTGTCCTGTCGTGGATGGATTCCCTGAGGATGAGTTTGACAATGTCCGAAGCTTTAGAGGAGGGAAGAGCGAACTTCAGGGACAGGACGGTGCTGTCGTGTCAGCAATTCTCAAATCCCTATTCGAGCAGGGTGAGATCGACTGTGCTGTCGGTATCAGGCGGGACGATGACTGGAATATCGAGCCATTCATACTGACGAAGGCGTCAGATGTTGATTTATCAAAGGGCACGAAGTACAGCTCAGCACCGGTTCTTGCGCAGCTCAAGGAGGCTATGACCAAGTACGAGAAGATCGCAGTTGTTGGAGTGCCGTGCCAGGCACACGGCGCAGCACTCATGCGAGACAACATGACCGACCGAATCGTGCTTGTGATAGGCATTCTCTGTATGGAGAGCTTCACAAGCGAGGTGCTCCGCGAAAACATCATACCCAATATCATGGGTCTTAATCCCAAGGATGTCGTGAAGATGGACTTCGGAGGAGGTAAGTTCTGGGCATTCACCAAGAACGGCGACAACGGCGAGGAGCCTGAACCTCATAATGTTGCGATCAAGGAAGTCGCACCGCTTGCACGAAACCCGTGCCACCACTGTCTCGATTACACAGCCTACTACGCAGATATCTCGGTTGGATCGGTCGGCGCGCCAGACGGATGGAACTCTGTAATCGTCAGAACCGATGCCGGAGAGAAGTACCTGAACAAGGTGAAAGGCATCGAATATATGGATGATCCGAAGCCAGGAATGTTCCTCATAAAGAAACTTGCAGGTATGAAGCACAAGAGTAATGCGCCAAAGGAAGGAGAGGCGCATTAGCCGTGCTTTTTATATCGGGCGCTTTCAGCCATATCACATAGGGCATCATACTGTCCTTGAAAGTATCGCCGGCGAGGTTGACGAAGTCATCGTCGGGATAGGCAGCGCACAGCGTAGCCATGAGTTAGAGAACCCGTTTACCGCAGGCGAACGTGTAGTTATGGTCTCACGTTCGCTGAAAGATTTGGATATTGATTGTTACGTAATTCCGATCGAGGATATACAGCGAAATGCAGTCTGGGTCTCACATGTGAGGTCCATGACTCCGCATTTTGATCTCGCGTATACCAACAATCCACTCGTTTTCCGGTTGTTCGAGGAAGCGGGAGTTCAGGTCAAGCGTTCTCCAATGCACCAGCGGGATGTCTATTCAGGAACCATTATACGAAAAAAGATGCTCTCTGGCGTGGATTGGGCACATCTCGTACCTGCTGCTGTGACAGAGACGATTGATAATATCAAGGGGATCGAGCGGATCAGGGAGATTGCACGGGACGATATAGGGTAGGATTGAAGATTATTTGAAACGTTGTTGCGATCTTTTAAACGAAAAAACTTGGGTCTTTGGTATCTCGCGTTGCGGTGACCAAAACCCCGGAGACTTTTTGATATTTTCGAAATGAAGTTCGGAAAACCACATAGAGCACAGAAAGGGCTAAAGATAAAGATAACAACTCTCTGCGATCCTCTGTGGTTTGATCTTCCTTGCCATAACCGACTCCTCCAGAAGAGTGAAAAAGTGCATGCACTCGGAATACCAGAGAGCCAAAAACTGTATCCGCTTCAAAAAACGTAACTACTCAGGCACCTAAAACCACTATTCAGGGGACTTAACTATGCAGGAACTCTCCAAGACATGGAGCATACTGCAACCAACAGGGGATTTAACCGCAGAGAGGCGCAGAGGGGAAATAAACAGTTATGTGCTTCTAGCGTTCCTCTGCGCCCTCCGCGGTTATTTTTCTTGCCAGAAAATACAGGATCACAATCGGGGGACCAATCAATATACCTGAGTAGTTACCAAAAAACGTGGTAAAACCCATCTTCGGCCTTTCTGAAAATGTATGAAAAAAAACATCAATCTGCGTTCATCTGTGTTAATCTGTGGATAAAAGTTATATCAGCCACTGATTAACGCAGATTGCACTGATTTAAGGCAATATCGGAGTAAATTCGTGAAATCTGCATCTACTATAATTATCAAAGTCTCCTATTTTTTAGATGGTGCCTCGGTTACTACCTACTTTGAAGTGGATACCAAAAACTCTTGTTGATCTGAAGTTTCATCCGGACGAGCCCAGCGCATCGTGCAGCTGCACCACATCCCCTATCACGACAATCGCAGGTGCCTTAACCCCGCGATCCTTTGCGATATCGACGATCGTGCTTAAACTTCCTGTGGTCACCACCTGATCATCCCGTGTCCCGCGCTCGATTATCGCAACAGGCGTATCAGGGTCGCTGCCACACCGCATTAATTCCGGGATGTACGTGCCAAGCGTGCTCACCCCCATCAGGATCACAAGCGTGCCCAACGACTGCGAAAGCCATTCCCAATCGAGCATCGACCCGTCTTTTTTCTGCTCATGCCCTGTAATGATCGTTACCATCGATGCGCTATCCCTGTGCGTGATCGGGATGCCAGCATACGCGGGAACCGCTATTGCAGACGTGATGCCGGGCACCACCTCGAACTCAATCCCGGATTTCCGAAGCTCCAGTGCTTCCTCGCCACCCCTTCCAAATAGGTATGGGTCGCCGCCCTTCAGACGAACCACCATCTTTTCCTGCGATGCGTAATCGACCAGCAACCGGTTGATCTCATCCTGTGAAAGTGTGTGGTCGCCTGCGTATTTGCCAACATCGATCAGTTCCGCGCTTTTCGGAAGCGACGCAAGTATTTCATGCCCTGGAAGCTGATCGTACACGATCACATCTGCCTCCTTGATAAGACGCAGCGCCTTGATCGTCAGGAGTTCTGGATCGCCGGGACCGGAGCCGACCAGATAGACCTTCCCATTCGGATACATAGTAATCCCACTTGCACCAAGCGTAATAACAGTTTCGCGAATTCACGCTGTAAACGCGATCGGGACTCCGTTCTCATCCCATCCCTGCTTTTCGTAATACATTGTAAGCGCACTCTCGAAATATTCACGATCCAGCAATTCGCCTGCGTGCGGTCCGGTCTTGATCGGTGCAGTGAATGCCCGGTCGGCTGCGTTGGTGAGCGCGTCCATGTCGTGGACTGGCAGGTCATGCGATCCATTGATTGCTACTGCTTTTAAGTTCTTTGAGCCAAAGATTGCGCCCATGCCCGTGCGCCAGGAATTCCGGCTACATTCGGTGTTTATACATGCGAATTTGACGAGATTCCCTCCGGCAGGACCGATCACAGCAACCCGAGTTCCGATATCTCCCATGTCCTCTTTGACAGCGCGCTCGGTATCCGAACTGGTCTTGCCCGCATAAGCGGATGCACTATGAGCATGGAAACGATTAGATTGATTAAATCCGTGTAATCTGCGTTAGTCTGTGGCTAAAAACTCTTATCAGCCACTGACTGCAACAGCAAAGGCGTTGCCATTAACACTGGTGGACATGTATTGTATGTTGTTTGTACCGTTTTTCATTTAAAGACTCTATGAGATCTTGCGCAGAGCCTGAGATAGCGCTTGAACGCCACTGGATGCAGTGTCCCGGACCCTGCGAGTCGCAACAGTAAACCTTATTGCAACGTTTAACATAATCATCGCTATGGTAAAGCCAATCGTCTGCGCAGCACTACTTCTTGCAGTGCTCACACATCCGGCAGTATCGATCATTGAGGACGGCTCGATATACGAGAATTATGTAGATATCGGAGATGTCCAGCTGGTTGAAGTCTATCAGGGCTCAAGCACAGCGTTCTCAGTCTCTGCCATAAATCACGGAAATCTCTGTTACAGTGGTGTCATTCTAAAATATCCCCGCGATCTGCCAGAGGGAATTACCATAGCTCCGGAAGAATCGCAGATAGAACCGCAGGTTATCGATATCGGAGAGACTGCTACGTATGAGATAACGATCTATGCCAGCGAGAACACATCTGTTGGGACATATAACATCGGGATCGCTGATAACGCTGCAGACGATCCGAATACGTGGCGGGATGTAGTGGTATCAGTACTGGCGCCGCCCCCACCATCCACACCAGTGCCAACCGAGAAGGTTACACCGGTTGCAGGTGGGATTCCCACCAGACCGGCAGAGGAATATCGGGAGACCGAGGGGGAGCGGTTAACTGATAGTGTTCTGTTCTGGCTGGTGGTTGTTATGGGCGCGCTGCTCGGGATTGGCGCATTCATGAAGTATAGGGGCATCTGAGCGAGAATCGTACCTTGTCTCTGGTCTCAAGATAATCTTTGACCACAGCAAAAAAAACTCCACAGCCCTGTCGATGTTCGTCCCATTCACAGTACCATCTCTCGCGCGGTATATTTGAAATTAGCGAGGTTCGCATCAGAGCCAATCCTTCCCTTTTACCGGGGCAAGTGAGATGAGGCGAATTTCATAGATAGTAAAGAGATCAGATTGTCCGTCCTTTCAATTCCGGTACATGCATGGTCGAGATCCTCAAAGATAATAGCTATGTCGATATCAGAGCCTTCTGTTTCAGCGCCCCGGGCGTACGATCCCGAAAAGCACTACACCTTTTGAGTTGACTACCACATCTCCTCTCAAGCTGGTCTTTTAGTTCGTATGCGATCGCTTTGGTGGGCGCGGATGCCAAGAAGTCCTTTTGCAGATATCATGGTAAAGCCGGATTGCCTTTTTCATAATTGCATCCGCGCCACCCATCCGAAATCGCTGCCTTTCACATGACTTGCTTCACAACCACGGTGCCGTCTGCAGGAGGTGCGCCAATAACAATTTTCAAGACATCGTTGACATCCTCGGCACTGGGTGCATCCCAGTCGCAGAATCCTCTGCCAGAATCGTCAACAAATGTCCCGTTGAACGTGAGATTTGGGTGGTTCCTGATTTCGGAATCCAGCTTCTCCTTAAGATCAGTTAGCTCCTCTGAACTGAGTGGTGGAAGCTTGCCCTCGTCTGTGTAGTGAAATACTATTACTTTAGCCATATATATCACCTGATTCTTGTTGTGGGGTGTAGGGTTATTTAAGAGTTGTGTTTTTAAGATAAAAAGCAATTTCACTTGTGTTTTGCGTATGCCTGACGTCAAGGATTGTGGTTCGAGATAGTACCATCGACGAATATCCCGACCTCAGTTCAACTGCTATCCGATCTTTCCCAGAGACGCCCTCGCAAGCGCGATGCCCTGTTTTGCAAGGTCTGTTTCAGTTTCGAAGAGCCGATCTTTTAAAGATTTTGGGGGAAATCTTTCCTTGAATTCTCTCATCGAGCGGTACTCATGCTCTTTTCCATTACATTCTTCTCCGTCATCCGACCACTCCCGACTCATTAAGCTCACCCATAACCCCTGCCAGAAACTCATCCATCTTCTTCTCGCCGAGATTCGGAAGCGATTGATTAGCATTCGGCTGGTGCCCCCGTGTCAGTGAGATCGTCTTGAGGTGTGGTGCAAAGTGCTTGAGCGCGGAGAGCATCTGGGCTTCCATGTAGTACAGAACATCCACAAAGATCACAAGATCGTGTTGCCCCTCGCCCCGGACGCCGCCCCATTCCGGGCTCTTCAGAAGGTTCGTGATCTCGATTGCGCCCATCTCCCGGTCCGGACGGACGCCCTTCTCACGCATCGCACCTGCAACGTGTGCTGTCGCAACGATCGGAATATCCTGCTTCTTTGCAAGATCCAGAACCCAGTCAAGATGCCTTAGCTCGCTTCCAACGATGAGAATCGGACGCTCTGCCCGCTTGATCGCCGCTGCAACGCTCGCGGATGTCCCGACTTTCCCTAGATGCGGACCCGGGACGTTTGCGCACTGGTATGCTCGTGTCATTGTTAGACCTCCTCTTCAAGTACAAGCCTGCTCGGATCGCCTATCGCCTTTCTTGGCGTCCAGCCAGCTTCTTCCAGATACTCCGTGATCTCGGCTTTCATCGTGATCGGAATATCCTGCTCCTTTCTCACAAAGAGATGCAGGTCCGGCGGGAGAGTTCCCATATATTTCTTGTATAAATCGACGTAGTTTGAGAGTTTTATCTGTCGCCCCTTCGCATTGTCGCTCGGTCGGATGCATAGCTTAGCAATTAGAACGATCGCCTCTTCCATCGTCTCCGCAGGATATGCCAGGTGTTCAGGAGCGGGTTCGCCCTCCGTGACCTCGCCAGTCCTCTTGTCGTAGAGTTCCCAGCCGCTCAGCTCCTTGTTGCTGATGTACGCCCGCCTGTACTTTGATCCGTGCGGACCAAGAATCACGGGGATTCCCCAGCGGTTGGTACCTGTGCCGATGGATGCTGCTTTCTGACTCATCGCGCCCCACGCGACGCCACATGCGCCGACCTTGTTTAAGATATAGTCAGCGACCTCTGCGAAGTTTCCACGGAGTGGGATACGGGCAAAGATTGTAGCAACCTTGATTGCGGCACCGATGATATGGGCATTTGCAACGCACGAGCCGATGTTGACAACACCTCCCGCATCAAAGGATCCGGGATATTTTTCATAAAGCGTCTGTCCGTCCTCGCAGCGATACATCGCCATCGCCATCGCAGAACAGCCCGTTGCAACGACAATGTAGTTCCGGCGTGCAAACTCTTCAGCGATCTTTGCAACCTCAACCTCACCATTGGGGAAGTTGCTACAGCCGACGAGTGCAACGATTCCAGGGATCTCCCCGAGTACGAGTGGGGCGCCCACCTTCCGAATCTCAGTGTCAAGTACAGGTCCTCTTCCAGCCCGCATCGTGTAGGTCTCGCCAAATGCAATCTCCTGAGCGGACTTAAGAATCATGCTGATGATCGGAAGCTCTTTCTTGCATTCGGATTCGCACCTGCCGCAACTCATGCACGGGCTAAAGAGGTCCGAGAGACCACTGAGATCGCCTTCCTTTGCTTTGATCATCGCGTCCTTAACCGGAAGGCTATTCGGACATGCCCGGTCGCACCAGCCGCACTTGATACACTCCTCTGCAAGCTTCTGTACTTCATCGAGTTCTGGCAGGTGGTTGAGCGCATCCCTCTTCGGTTTAACCTCAAGAGCGGTCTTTGTGATTACCTTGGCTGCTATGAGCGGATCTGATATCAGAACCCCTGGCGCGTCGTTCAAAAGATCCTCGATGACTTTGTCAGGATCGAGATTAGTAACATCCGGAAGATTGTAGCATATTTTATCGGTTGTAAGGATCAGTGGCGCTCCGGTCTTCTGCGCCTCCTCCAGAAGATCGGTCCTCACGCACTGCTCGTCCAAGACGATGACATCAGCAATTCCTGAGCGCACAAAGAATTGTTGCATGGATAACGGACCGATAACCTTTGCAGATGCACTGTATCTGCTCGTCTCAATTGCGGTACAGCAGATTCCACAGACCTCTATCTTGTCAGAGAGTCCTTGCTCCTCGATGTAATCGATCGTTGCAACACTCACAGCCGGGTAATGCCCGATAAAGACGATGACTGGCTTTGTACGGTCAACCGAACCGAACCCGAAATCGATGAGCGCAGCATCGGGGTCACCTTTCGGGAAGTCGAATCCAGCGATCTGCGCTATGTCCGCGACCTCCTTTGCGAGGTTGTCGATCATCGAGACGTGCAGCGCCTTTGACTCAAAATCGATGTACGAACCTTCCTGACCCGTGTGCGTCGATGAGAGTACATGAACAAGTTGCTGGTTCACATAATTGAGTACCTCCTCAAGGTCACCAAGGGTCTTTGGTCTGGTGCCAACGACGGTTCGTATGATTGGAGCCTCGACATCGATATAGGGGCCAAGATTGATCGGATGATCCCTGCCGCGCCATTTGATCAGTTCATGCAGCACGTGGTTCGCATGTCCCGCGTGCGCTGCTGTCCCGATGCAACACGCGATCGTGACCATGCGCGCCTGCTGCGCTTCGATGCCGATTCCGCATGCGCCCTTGCGGTTCTCTGTGAGATCGCATTTTCCGTATGTGCAGAGACAGCACATATCACAGATCGGAGCGTAGAATGGTGGGAAGTCCTTTAACAGGCGGTGGTCCCAATTTCGAAGCGAGAGGATGCCAGGTTTTGGCGTAGGACCCATAGGCTCCCATTCCTCTTCGGCAAGCTCCTCTTCAGTGGTGATTTTGCCGACGTTGATCACCACATTCTCCATGCCGTCGAGTATGAATCGTCCGTCTTTGATCATGAATAGTCCTCCTTTTGGGTTTCTTTGATACGGGTGGTTGATGTAATAAATAAGTTTGTACGCGGTCGCTGTGCAAAGGTTTAAGTTAGCTCGGTAGAGATCAAATACCTTCAGGATATTATGCCTGGCTTGTCCGGATAGTGTAGAGGCCTAGCATGGAGCCCTGTCGAGGCTCCGCCCCGGGTTCGAATCCCGGTCCGGGCGTTTTCATAATCATAGCTTATAGCTCAGCTCCGATCACGGTTTTGGTCGCGGTTACGCTCTTGTTCTCCCTGATCAGATCGATCAGTTTGTTAAGCGTGCTCAATCCCTGCACCTCGATGACAGCCACGAAGTCGTATTCACCAAATACGTGATACACTTCCTTGATACCATCCAGAGTGCACAATTCGTTGTAGGTAGCCTTCTCCTGTCCTGGCACCACGTTAATCATAGTAACTCCGATTACCATATCTAAGAACTCCTTTCTTTCTTATACATAATGTATCAGTTGTACTCTACTTCACCGCATATATTACTGTTGCGAGGTCTGGTTGCGTCACGATGAGATGTTTACAGTAATCATGACCGCCGCTCCATGAGCATCCCGACCTGGGTTGCCCATGCTTCGAGTTGCACCCGCTCATTGCTCCCGTTGATCAGGTTCATATCGGCGTCTGCGAGAAGGATTGCAAGTTCTGCGAAAAGAACACTGTCAAAGCCTTTATGCTCTATAACCCTGCTCAGTCGGTGTACAATATCGGTGCCGCTCTCTTCCATCAGCAGATCATCTATCCGCTTCCTCGCCGCTTTGAAATCGCCTGCAAGTGATGCATGTAATATTTGCATAACTCCCTCCGGGATGCGCTCGAGATCGACCTCGTAGACCGTATTTGCTGTGATCTCATGATGCTCTATGGCTGCGATCTGGAGTACCATGATCGCAAACGCAAGATCGCCGTCTGCCTCGTATACGATCGCCTGAACTCCGTCGTCGGTGATGGGTGCGCGCTCTGCCTCTGCGATGTAGCGAATGTGCGCGGCAATCGCATCATCGCTCGCGCGGTCAAAGAATAGATTTAGACCTCTCGAGCGCAGCGCCGGAATCAATCTAGACAGATGCGTGGTGGACAGGACAAATCTACAGGTGTGGGCATGCTTTTCCATGATACGTCTCAGTGCATGCTGCGCATCCATGCTCAGCGCCTCAGCGCTATCGATGAACAACATCCGAAAGTCCGAATCAAGGGCAGCCATGCCAGCATATTCGTTGATAACCTGTTTGAATACCGCGATCACGGTCTGTTTTATCTTTTTTGGATCGTCGGTCCCGATGAGTCTTGCAAACCTCGGATCTGATACAAGATACTTCTTGCCGCGATCAAAGAAGTTGGATGCGTCGAAGATGGCAAGATTGTTCTCCCACTGATCTCCATAGATCGCTCTGGCAAGTACAGGCACTGTTGACCCTTTTCCTGTGTTTTTAGCGCCGTATAATACCAGGTGTGGGAGATTGTTCGACTCGACCAGATGTTTCAGGTTGGATATGATATGTTCGTGCCCAACGATATCATCGAACGTGTGAGGTCGGTATTTCTCTGTCCAGATCACCTGTTCCATAATCTGGGGATTGTATGCAGAGATATTAAGATTATAGGGATGGCGGGATGGGGTGGTAAGATTGCAAAGTTACTCCGGTCATCCGATCCCTACTAAACACCCACGAGGTGTACTTGCGGCATCAAAACAGTTGCAGATATCGATCCAGTTCCCACTGGTGCACCTGAACCCGGTACTCCTCCCATTCTGCAGCAGCAACTCGCATGAACGCGGTGTATACATGCTCGCCAAGGGCGGCCCGCACCACCTCATCCGATTCCAGGTAATCGAGTGCGAGACTGAGGCTTGTCGGAAGCGTGTCGATGCCAGCGTCAGTCATATCATTGAAATCCATCTCGTAGATGTTATCTTCGATCGGTTCACCAGGATCGATCCTATTCCGTACCCCATCAAGCCCGGATGCCAGTATGGCTGCAAACGCAAGGTACGGGTTGCACGAGGGGTCCGGGGATCTGAGTTCGATTCTTGTTCCGCTTCCGCGCGCTGCCGGTACCCGGATCAGCGAACTCCTGTTCGCCCATGACCATGTGATATAGACCGGTGCCTCGTATCCGGATACGAGCCGTTTGTATGAATTGACAAGTGGATTTGTGATCGCGGTTATTGCCTTGATGTGGGTGAGTAATCCGCCGATGAAATATCTTGCAGTATCACTGATCCCGTGGTCGTCATCAGGATCGAAGAAGATATTTTCACCATTTTTATTGAATAAGGATGTATTTATATGCATACCAGTCCCACTGGTTCCGAAGACCGGCTTTGGCATGAACGTGGCATGGAGATTCTTGTTCGTTGCGATCGTTTTGGTTACGTACTTGAAGGTGACCACCCTGTCAGCAGTTGTCAGTGCATCGCTGTACTTGAAATCGATCTCGTGCTGCCCACAGGCAACCTCGTGATGCGACGCTTCTATCTCAAAATCCATCTCTTCAAGCGCGATCACGATATCCCTTCGAATATCCTCTGCAAGATCAACTGGTGGAAAGTCGAAATATCCGCCCGAATCATGAGGTGTGGTTGTTGGTATGCCATCTTCTTTTTCGAAGAGGAAGAACTCCAGTTCGGGACCCGTATTCATAACATATCCCATCTTCTCTGCTTCCGCAATCGCCTTTGTGAGCGCGTATCGCGGGCAACCCTTAAACGGTGCACCATCGGGCAGACAGACATTGCACACGATTCCGGCAATCTCATTTTTATCTGCCTTCCATGGAAGAATCCGGAACGTCTCAGGATCCGGCCTTAACACCATGTCAGATTCCTGTATCCTTGCAAACCCCTCGATGGATGATCCGTCGAAGGATATCCCGACGTCGAGTGCTTTCTTCATCTGTGCAGCCGGTATCGCGACATTCTTTACAATTCCAAGGACATCGACAAACTGGAGCCTGATGAATTTTATATTATTGTCGGCAATCATTCCCAGCACATCTTCATTGGCGGTCATCACATCATATTATGAACCGCGGCACCTATAAACTTGCGCCGAATGGAGGCGGGACAACCCGGAAGGCGTTATGGAAACAGCCACCTTAAACCACATCCGGTGACCATCCAGACACGACAGTGAGCTTCTCCAACTCTCGGTGACAAATCGTACAAGACCTGAGGCGATTATCGCATTCGCTCTGCAAAGATTCGCTTGATATCCTTTGCAAGTACAACATCGCCTTTATTTTTCTTAAATCCTCTTTTATATGTCTTAATTCGTATTATCCTTGCGTTTTTCCAGCCAACTTTCTCGATAGCACCAACCGTGTACTCCTGATCCCCAAACACCTGCATACGAACCGACTCAGTCTTGGTGCCGTCGTGGATTGCGATCTTCACAGTCACCTCATCGATCGCCCGCGCCCAGATCGTATCGATCTCGGCAGCAGTCGCTACTACCGTCCGCCTGCCGTCAGACTCGACCGAGGCGACCTCTACCAGATGCACCTCGTCTGCTGTTGGATCGTCCACGAGCAGTTCATCGCCCACATAGACCTCGTGGTCGACCGGCAGTTCGATTGTGTAACGTTCCGAATCTTCCCCCCTGCTCACGATGACCCTGACGCTTGCGGTTCGCACTGGCTTTGATATGACTGTGTGCACGCTTCCGCAGTCATCGCATCGCACAAGCACCTCGGCTCCGCGCTGCTTTATTATGTGGTGCAACCGCGGCTCATCTGGCGAGCAGGTCGGGCAGGCGGTTGTAATCTGGAGATCGCTTCTGGTTTTCATCTGGCGTTATCTTCCCCCCAATCCATGATGAATGTCGCTATGCAAACATTTGGAAATTCCTGCCGATACTCTTTAATACCACCACCACCGAATCTGTCATGCACTGCCCGGGTGGCCTAGTCGGGAGGGCGCCAGACTCATAGGGAAATTATCCCAGTGCGCCAAAATCCTGAGACATCTGGAAATCACGGGATCGAAACCCGTCCCGGGCATTATACAAAGAGGCTAATGATTATCCAAAGACTTTTTTGGGCTCTTCGATAGGTCATGTGGGTGAAATGGGGTTAAGATATCATGTCAACGATATGCCTTAATGATGAAATCTTGGACATTTCGATAACAGCGGGAGCTTTGTAGTCGATACACCTTTCCTGTGATCTGCTCCAGTTAATGTCGGGGACATTGTAGTACCCATACAAAACAGCGGAGAGCCCCTTTTTGAGATGGTGTGAGGTTGTCAGGAGCATGGATGTGCTGAGGCGCATCGTTCGCTAACACCTCCAGTTCGGTGTGATCGTCGTACCACACGCCATACATGCTCACGTTGAGGGGATATGCCACGTTGCCGTCGAAAAAAGAAAGATGGTGAAGGGGAAATGCGCCCTTCATCCGTCATCGTCTGTACTGCTGCTTACTCCCTGCGTCGCATCATCGCGTAAGCAACTGCAAGCATCCCCGCGATCACAAATACCGCAGTGAACCCGGGCGCACTCTTCTTTGCCGTCCCTGCTGTCGCCCCTTCCGCCACCGGTGTGGTCGCCTTTATCGCCGTGGGTTTCGCCTTCGTCGGTACTGGCGTCACCTGCTTGCCTGGAGTCGCAGCTGTCGCGGTAGTCGATGCTGTCGGTGCTTTCGTCGCGGTCACAGTCGGCGTCGGGGTTGTGAACCATCCTGGCGGATATGTGCCGCTTCCGCCGCTTCCGCCACCGCTGCCACCGTCGCGGGGTGGAGTTGGCGTCGCTTTCGGACTGCCGGCAAGCAGTAATCTGCTGCATTCGGTCACATTGACCCAGACATAGTTTGCAGTTGTGTTCCTGCCGTTTGCGATGCAGTAGGATGGCTTGCCTTTAACCAGTTTCACCCAGCCAGTGCCGTTTACGAACTTGTAGATGTAGAGCGCATTCTCATCGATGTTCCCGAGTTGCGACTCGTTGTACCCGATCCTGATATGCACGTAGCCGCCCGTGTCATTGAGTGCTGCCTTGATACTTCCGTTTACTGTTACGTTGGCGCCCTTGACAGGTATGGAGTCTGTGCCAAGGCCTGTCCGGTTCCCGCTGTCTTCTGTTCCGTTGATCGGGTCGCCGATCTCCTCGATGGTGATCGTGCCGTTGACTGATCCGTTGTTGAGCATGACGATCGCTGTTGAACTGCCTGATGTGGCATTACCGGTTCCGTTGGTGACGTCTTCTGTTTCAGGAGGCGTGTTTACTGTGATCCATACCTCGTAGGTCTCGTTACTCGATACATTGCCGTTGACAGTGCATATCTCGGTGCGCCCTGTATGTAGTGCTTTGAAGTTCACAACAGAGCCGGTCGTCGCGTTGAGCGTCCCAACGCCTGCCGGGGCAGTGCCCCATCCGAATGTTAGGTTTGCCGGATCTATCGAGTCATTGTTATGATCATATCCGGTGGCATTGAAATTCACAGACTCGCTGATGTTCAGCGTCCATGCGGTCGGCGTCACATTGATGCGCTGAAGCCCTGGTAATGGCAGCGTCCTTACAGTGTCGTTCACCCATGTCCGGTTGATGTTTCCTTTGTCATCGACCGTGTGCGTGCCGATCGTGTATTCGGTGTTAGGTGTAAGTCCGGTTGCGGTGTAGTTCTGGACGCCCCTTGAAACGTTCGTCTCTAATATTCCATCGAGGTAGATCATCACCTCTGCGAAGTCAGCGTCCGCCGGATCTGTCCATGTCCAGCGGATGCGGCTCTGCTCAGTCAGACTGTTAAGACCCGTAATGCTTGCAGGCGGTGTATCACCGACGATATGCATGGTTGCGTTATTCGTTGTGTTGTTGTTGTAATGCGTCGTGTTGTAGAACCGGATTGAGAAGTTAAACGTCCCTTCTGTGGATTCTGTTCTGCTGAAGTTCGCGTTTCCGTCTGATATGGTCTGATTCCTGATGACGCTTCCAGCTCTTATCAGATCGGCTTTACCGATGAACGTCTCAGCATATTCACCATCTGCACTTCCATTTATCCAGAATGTGGTGTTGGAATTAACGGATTGGGAGGTGACCGGATCAGCAGTGATATTGATCGCTCTTTTGGTGATGTTGATGCTAAACGTCTCGCTGTCGTTTGTTGTGGATGTGGTTGTCGTGGTCGCATCCACCGTGACCGTGATCTTCTGTACTATTGAGTTCTCGATTGACTGGTTGTGCCATTTCACTCCGTCTTTCGCTATCGTTCCCATGGTGATGTTGTCCGTGATCCATGGGACGTTGTAGGTAACGTTCACGTTGCTTGCGGTTGCATTGGTTACTGCGACTGAGTGGTTCAGGTTGAAGCTTCTGCCCCAGTCGCTTGTTATGTCGGTGACGTTTCCGAGAGTAAGTGTTTGACCTGGACTGACGACCGTGGTCGTGATGTTAGTCTCTGCAACCTTACTTCCTGAGTGGGTAGATGTGACATTCACAGTGACGTTGTACGTTCCTGGAGTCGAATCTTTGACGTTCAGTGTGACGCTTTGTGAAGCACCGCTGGCAAGATCCTTTATCTGTGTCTTGTTCAGCGCTGCAACATCTGCAGTATCGAGGTTGGTCACCGCAAGCACGAATGTGCCTGTGAAACTTCCGGTGTTCGTGATCTTTAGCTCGTAGGTTGCATTGACGCTCGGTTCCGTTGTCCGGTTTTCCGGCTGTGAGATTATTGAGGCATTATAAGATCCTTTTCTGACCGAGTTGTTCTGGTGCGAGATACTATAGTTCGATGAGCAGTTATACATCTCGACCGTCACGTTATACAATCCGTCTGCTGCGCTTGTGTTCAGATTGAAGCTCTCGTTTGCAGTCCTGTTTGTTCCGCCAGCCACACCTGTATGTTTGGTCGAGTTGATGACCGCGGTTGCGTTCCCTATCGTGACTGTATAGTTGTTTTCAGAACAGGGTTCGGCGTAGGTGAAGTTGACCCATATCTGCTCACCTCCGGTTCTATTAGCCGGAGAGGACTGGGTTGGCGCGTCTATTGTGATTACGGGCGATTTTGTATCTGAACCAATCGTAACAGTCCGCTCTTCTGTTGCATCTTCATTCCCTGTAGTATTAGAAGCAAATGCCTGGTAAGTATATGTCCCATTATCTAAGCCAGCATTTGCATTCTTGCTCTGGTTTACATAAAGATACCACTGGGATGAATTGTATTTATTCAAGTTTGAGATATATTGTTGATAAACTTCATCATCAGATAAACTTCTATCCCATACCCGAACCTCATCAATAGAACCATTGAAATGGTCTCCGTCAGAATCCCAAACGCCATACCCTATATTAAAACTATCATTTGATGTTCCATACTCAATTGTTGGGTCTATGTCTACTTCATCCGAAGATTTAAGCGCGCCATCAACATACAGGCTTATGTTTGTAGCATTCCCGACAAAACACACAAAATGCCATGTACCTTTGAAAGTGCCTTGTTCAAAGATCCACTGTATAGAACCACCTTTATTATTATTACTATGCTCAGCCCATGCCGAGATGCTGCTACCATTCACGAAGCCAAACTCAATAACATTATTCTGTCCAAAGAAGCTCATTCTGCGTTCCTCGCTTGGCTTTACCCATCCTGATAGGGTAAACTGCGATAGATTATTCAGCAGACTCTTATTAGTGGTCATTGAAGTATTTACTCCATTAAATACAAACGTACCACCATATTTCCCAGATGAATTCCAAGTAGGAGGAGGTGTTCCTGCAGTATCATTTCCAAGGGTTCCATTATTGCCATATCCGCTCAAATCTTTGACGCATCCATCTGTATCGCTAGTGTATTCACCCAAAGCACTAACATTGTCAAAATTATACATCAACATCAAAGAAGAATGGTCATACAAAGTAAAATTAGTTCCATTCCAATTGAATTTGACTTTATCGAGGTTGCTTTCTGTAATCGAAACATTCATTTCTACGTTTGTTGCTGATTGAATTGATCCATTTGCTGGTGTTGGGGGTGTGAAACCGACCAATGGCGATGCCAGCGCAGGCGCTATGGATGCGGCAAGCATCACAGCAGCAAATATGGTCAAGACCGCCATGCTGCACCATTTCCCCTGGATGCTTCTGCGGGCGTTCATCGTACCCCTGGCGTTCATCGTACCCCTCCACTGTTTGCAGTCGAGCTGTCTGCTGCGACGCAGACTGGCGGTGCAAGCGTACGTGTTGCTGCGAAGAGTGTGAATGTGTTATATGTAACGTTTACAATCGGTTGATCCGGTCTTATGTTGTGTCTGTGTTTCATGATTTGACCCTTTGCCTTGTTTTATCGAACAGGAGGGTTTCACCCATAATTCTTCGCTCAACCGCACCTGCTTGGTTTGAGTCGGTTATGATTCAAAACGTAATAATTGTTTCGGTTGCCCGAGGGGTTTCCAGCCACAGCGCTTGACCATAGCTGAAGACAGATGAATAGGGAACTGATGCGACCGGGCTGGCTGGGCATTTCACACACTTACACGCTCAACCACTTCTTCGCAGTCCCGCGTTACACCGTATTTCCGGTTAAAAAATGCTAATACGTTTTTAACGTCCCTCTCAAGCAGAAACTCTGCCTGTGGGTGCGCCGTGGTCACGTATCCGGGCCAATCGATAAGCATGACGCCACCTGGGCTTACAAAGACGTTGTACTCGCTCAGGTCGGAATGGATGAATCCTGCAGCGTATGTTTTCCGGATCTGCTCTATGATCGCGTCCAGGAACCAATCGGGATCATCAACCTTCGTCTTTGATAGCTCGCTTCCGGGTGCGATGCTCATGGCAATCAGATGCCGGTTGTGATCGATCGCCGCAGGCACGCTGACAGCACTATCACCGGAAAGCTCGGCAAAGGTGCCAAGGGCCTCGTATTCCCGCTTCGCCGCGCGTCTTGCGATAAAGATCCAGTGATTCCGGTCTCCGGTGTCGCGCTGACGTGCCACCTGTTTGAAACTTGTGTATCCGGCGCGGTGAAACTTCAGGATGACCGGCTCGCCATCATAGACCCCTTCGTACACGACCGACTCCTTGCCAACCCCTATATTATCCCCGATCGCTGACAAGCCTCGAAGCGTCAGCGCGCCTACCGCAAGCGCATCATACCCATCGAAGTGGATCCTGTAGCCGTCGTAAGGCACCACGGATTTCTTGACGAGATTAAATCCGAGAAGCCGGTTGATGCGATACCTGACCTCCTCGGTAAACAGCTTTGAGAAAGAAGGTAGCATCTCTGCTGGAACCCACCGGTGCTGCCTCATGCCGATCTCTATCCCGATGAGTGTGCGAAAATCATTTTTTTCCAGTTTCTTAAAAATTGTGCTGTTAAACATTGCGATAAGCCAGGGTCCGGATTCGAACCGGAATAGAATCGCTCTGCAGGCGATCGCGTTAGCCGCTCCGCCACCCTGGCGTTGTTCTGGTCACTGCTGCCGACCGGTCGACAGTTTGCGGATCGACTCTTTGGCGTTATGCCATATAAAAGTGATGCCTGCGCTTTCGAAGTATTTATCTATCAGTATCGCCACTGTTACTCTTATGGCAGAGGACTCTGAAGTGTGCGTGATTGCAGACAAGCCAAAGTCAGAGAATCCTGTGGTCGTCGAAGGGTTCCCCGGGATCGGGCTTGTAGGGAACATTGCGAGCCAGCAGATCATCGACGAACTGGACATGGAGTATCTGGGTGCGATCAACTCGAAACATTTCCCGCCGGTTGCGATGCTGCTCGAGGGGCGGGTGAACATGCCTGTGCGGATATACGAAAGCACGGAGAAAGAGATGATCGTGGTGGTCTCAGATATACCGATTCATCCGAGTATCGCTTATATCATCAGTAAATCGCTTGTCGACTGGGCAGCGTCTGTTAATACCCGTCAAATCGTCTCGATTGCTGGGATGCCGGTCGTAGGCGCGGATCATATCGTATTTGGCGCAGCAACAACCGAGGAAGGGCTTGAGAGTATCAGGGAAGAGGTCGAGATCTTCCAGATGGGGTCGATCTCAGGAATCGCAGGCAGTATCATGACCGAGTGCTTTACACGCAAACTCCCTGCGATCAGTCTGCTCGGGAGTACTTCCGATCCGAACCCGAACCCGATTGCCGCTGCTGCTGTGCTCAAGGTTCTTAATAATTTATACGACCTCTCGATCGATACCGAAAAGCTGGTCAAACAGGCAGAGCAGATCGAACTTGAGATGCAGAAACTTGCAGAGACTGTGAGAGAGACTGTTGAACAGGACGAGCCTCCAAAATCTCTTTCGATGTACGGGTGATCATGATGCGCTGTATTGCACTGACCGGGATATCAAATCACGTGATCAACGACTTGAAGAGCCGCTTGCTACGGACCATTGAGATCAGGAGCCCGCACAACTTCTCTAGTGTACTGCACATTGATGTTGGTGATCTCGTGTTCGTAACCTCAACCAGCCCAAACGACGTCACAGCAGGCACGACCGGACTTATTGCGCGGTTGCAGCGGCGTGACATTAGCATACACCGGGTGGTTCAGAGCAACGACTTCCTCCACGAAGAGCGGGAAGCGATGATGGCGCGTGTCCAGCTGGTCGCAGAGGGTAGTGGTAGGGTGCAGCGCATCATACAGTCTGAACTCGGCAGCGCGCTGGTGGCGGATGTGGAAGATCGACCAGTCTACGCTGCACAGTGAGTTTGGCGTGGTGGCGGCGGGGAAGGTGTTCTCGAATTCTCGTAGAGCGGCTACTATTAACAAGAATGCCACGGTTCATTCTCTCTGGCATAGTCTCGCAACACGTTTATTATAGATTGATGTTGATATGGGATATGTCCAATAATTACCTGGACACAAAAGCTCAAAGGCGACAGAAATGTATGCGCGTGTGGGTAATAGGGTTGTTAAGAGGATTAAAAGTCCATTGGACTCTATCATAAGTCTGGAGAAGTAAGATATGTATGGATCTATAAACCAATCTCCTGAACAGATAGCAAGAGACAACATTGATAAACAGCTCCATGCCACGGGATGGGCAGTGCAGGATAAGGATAAAATTGACTGGAATGCGAGCATTGGTATTGCCGTCCGCGAATATCAGACTGACGTGGGACCTGCTGACTATGTATTATTTGTTGAAAGAAGACCTGTTGGAATAATTGAGGCAAAAGAAGAAGAAAAGGGACACAGACTTACATATCATAAACCCCAAGCGGAATATTATGCAAAAAATAAGCTCAAATATCTGGACAATGACCCGCTTCCATTTGTTTATAAAAGCACGGGAACTTTAACCCGATTTACTGATTGTAAAGATCCGCACCCGCGTTCAAGACCTGTATTTACTTTTCATAGACCTGAAACTTTTAAAGCATGGCTGAAGGAGGGCAATTCATTAAGAACAAGACTACTGGATATTCCCGAACTTCCACAGTCCGGTTTAAGAGACTGCCAGATAAATGCGATTAAAAATCTTGAAAAATCCTTCAAGGATAATAAACCACGATCTTTGATCCAGATGGCTACAGGTGCCGGTAAAACATACGCTGAGATCACATTTATTTACCGTTTACTGAAATTTGCCGATGCAAAACGGGTATTATTCCTGGTTGACACCAGAAACCTTGGAGAACAAGCAGAACAGGAGTATATGGCATATCAGCCATCTGATGACAACCGCAAATTTACTGAACTATATAATGTTCAATGGTTGCAATCAAACTATATTGCACCGGACAGCCAAGTATGCATCAGTACTATCCAGAGGCTTTATTCTATTTTAAAAGGTGAGAAACTGGATGAAGAGGTGGAGGATGAAAATCCGAATGAGAATGAAGGGGGACCGAAAGAACCGGTGCCGGTTGTTTATGATGAAAAGATACCGATAGAACAGTTTGATTTTATTGTAATCGATGAATGTCACCGTTCCATATACAACCGGTGGAAACAGGTGCTTGATTATTTTGATGCTTTTCTTATCGGGTTAACTGCCACACCGGATAAAAGAACTTTCGGATTTTTCAATGAGAATGTTGTAAGTGAATATTCCCACGAAGAAGCTGTGGCAGACGGCGTAAATGTTGGATACGATGTTTACATTATTGAGACCGAAATTTCAAAAGATGGATCAGAGATAAAAGCTGATGAGTATGTGGATAAACGAGAAAGGCTGAGCAGAAAGAGACGGTGGGAACAACTGGATGAAGATGTTTCTTACTCTAAACAAGATCTGGATAGGGATATTGTAAATCCCAGTCAGATTAGGAATATCATCCGTGCTTTTAAAGATAAACTTCCTGAGATCTTTCCGGGTAGAAAAGAAGTACCAAAGACTCTAATTTTTGCTAAAACCGACAGCCACGCCGAGGATATTATTCAGATAGTCAGAGAAGAATTTAATGAGGGCAATGAATTTTGTAAGAAAGTTACCTATAAAACTGAAGAGGACGTAAAATCTGTACTCAACCAGTTCAGAAATTCCTATAATCCGAGAATTGCTGTCACCGTGGCTATGATTTCTGTAGGTATAGATGTTAAACCCCTTGAATGTCTGCTATTTATGCGCGATGTGAAAAGCAAAAACTACTTTGAGCAGATGAAGGGACGCGGTACCCGCACTTTCGGATATGATGATCTCGTAAAAGTCACTCCCTCGACAATTTCAGCAAAGACCCATTTTGTTGTTGTTGTGGATGCTGTAGGGGTTACAAAATCACTTAAAACCGACAGCCGCCCTCTGGAACGAAAACGCGCCACCCCGATGAAGGAGTTGCTGAACGCTGTAACCATGGGAGCCTGTGATAAAGACCTGTTCACTTCACTTGCAAGCCGCCTTTCCAGACTGGAAAAACAACTTACTGAGAAGGAAAAAGAAACTTTTAAAGAAAAGGCAGAAGGCAAGACTATAAATCAGACAGTCAAAGACCTGTTGAATGCTCATAATCCGGACATGATCGAAGAAAGGGCGGAGGAGCTGAAGGGGAAGAATCCTAAAATAACAGCAACTGAAGCTCATGAGATGGCAAAGGAACACTTGAGCAAAACAGCAAGTTCAATCTTTGGTGGAGAACTTAACGGATATATTGAAAATGTTCGTAAGGTCCATGAACAGATTATTGATACTGTGAATATCGACAAACTCATAAAGGCGGAATGGGGTGATGATGCCGCCGATAAAGCCGGAGAAATAGTAAAAGATTTTTCTGAGTACATGGAAGCACATAAGGATAAAATAGTTGCGCTTAGCATCTTCTATAATCAGCCATATCGGCTTAGAGAGTTGACTTTTGGAATGGTTAGCGGTGTTCTTGAAAAATTGAAACTGGATAGACCTTTGCTTGCACCGCTGCATGTATGGCAGGCATACGAGCAACTTGAAAAGGTGAGTGGGAAAAGCCCGAAGAGTGAGCTGGTTGCTCTTGTTTCACTTCTCCGGAGGGTAACAGGTATCGATGATCCACTGACAGCTTATGATAAAACAGTGGCAGAAATTTCCAGAAATGGGTGTTTGAAAAGCAGGCGGGAGCATTAAAGTTTAATGAAGAGTAGATGAACTGGCTGAGGATGATGAAAGAACATATTGCAACAAGTTTTCATATTGAAGTGGACGATCTGGACTACACGCCGTTTGATGCGATCGGTGGACGTGGTAAGATGTTTCAGCTTTTTGGGAGTGGAATGAATGTGGTTATTAGTGAAATGAATGCAGCATTGGCGGCGGCAGTATGAAAAAGAAAATTGACCGGATTATCCTGAAGCTTCGAGAAAATAAGCCGGTTCTTGAAGAAAAATACAGTGTAAAGAACCTTGAAATATTTGGTTCTTATGTTTTGGGTGAGCAGAAAAAAGGTAGTGACTTAGATGTCCTTGTGGACTTTTATAAAACAATTGATTTGTTCAAATACATAGAACTTG
>JAYEGI010000113.1:0-3678 GCA_034659035.1 Methanobacteriota archaeon | reverse complement strand
TATGGGCTGTGCAGCGAACGATGTTTGGTCCGTACAACGAGTACCTCGGAGACATCAAGGAGATCAAGTGGTTTGAGTTCTTACCGCTTGCAATCTGGGTGATCATCTTTGTGATACTCGGCATCTACCCGGCGCCGATCATAGACATGATGCACACCACCGCGGACTACTTCATAACGAGTGGTAATATTCTTCCGATAGGTGGAATCCACGTACCGCCAGGGGGTGCATTCCCATGGTAGACTACACAGCACTACTTCCGGAAGGACTTCTGATTGTTACCGCAGCGATAGTACTGCTTGCAGGACTCTTTATCGCGCAGAAGAAGATTCTCGGGTACATCACGCTTGTGGGACTGCTTGCATCATTCGGGCTTGTGCTCAAAGACTGGAACCTGACCGCCACATTCGAGGGCGCACCGTTCTACGGCGCGATCGTAGTTGATCCGTTCTCACAGATATTCAACGTGATATTCCTGACCGTAGGGGTTCTCGTCTGTATCTCGGCTCTGAAAGCGTATGGCGACAATCGGCGTCAGGATGAGTTTTACTCAATGATGCTGCTTGCAACCGTCGGAATGATGGTTGTTGCCATGTCAAAGGACCTGCTGACACTCTTCATCGGATTTGAACTCGCCAGTATCTCGACCTATGCGCTGGCTGGATTTGACAAGCGCGATCCGAAGTCGATCGAGGCGGCTCTGAAGTACTTCCTGATTGGCGGGCTATCTTCATCGCTGATGGTCTTTGGTATGTCCTATATCTACGGGCTAACCGGTTCGACGAACATCGATACGATAGCGTCGGTCTTCGCAGCAAACACTGCTCTGATTACAACACCCGCGATACTGCTTGCGATGGTTATGTTGATCGCAGGATTCGGGTTTAAGATGGCGTTTGTGCCGTTCCACATGTGGGCGCCAGACACCTACGAGGGAGCACCATCGATCGTGTCAGCACTCCTTGCTGCGGGATCGAAGAAGATGGGATTCGCTGCGGCATTCAGGATATTCATCGTTGGACTCATTGCGATGAAACTGGACTGGTATATCGCATTCCTGATCATTGCGGTTCTGACGATGACCGTTGGCAATATTCTTGCGGTCGTGCAGACGAGCGTCAAGCGGATGCTTGCATACTCTTCGATCGCACACGCAGGATACATAGCAGTCGTCTTCGTGGTCGTTGCGTACTATCCATACGCTCCGGCGCTGGCTGTGAACCACGCAGTCACAGGCGGGCTGATGCACGCATTCTCTCATGCGATCGGAAAGGCTGCCGCTTTCATTGCGGTTGGAGCGATCACATATATGATCCTGTCGAAGGGCAAGGTCGATGACCCCAATCACATCAGCAACTACGACGGTCTTGGAAAACGCGCTCCGATGACGGCGTTTTTGTTTGCGCTACTGCTCTGTTCACTTGCAGGCATCCCACCGCTCTTCGGATTCACGAGTAAGTTCGTGCTTTTCCTTGCAACGATTGAGGCAGGGCTCGTAGGACTTGCGATAATCTGCGTGCTAAACTCAGCACTCTCGGTATACTACTATGCGAAGGTGGTCATGCGGATGTACTGGGGCGAGCCACAGGGCGAGGCATTTGTCGAGCCGTCAACGTACGTATTTGTGCTGGCAATCGCAGTAATCGCACTGATTGTGCTCTTCATACCATTACCTGGTATGGTATCGCCGGGAGATCTGGTCTACCAGTGGGCAGAAGTAGCAGCACACACGGTAACAGGAGTGTGATAACATGCTAACAGAAGGACTATACAGAAAGATGATCGATGCATGCCACACGAGAATCCAGTTTGAGACGGTCTACGGCGACATGGATCTTGTCTACCACACAATAGAGCGAAGCTCGAAGTGGGCGTCCCGCCTAAAGGCGATCGCGGAGGCTGAGGAGGATGTCGATATGGCGGATTGCACGCTTGCGACAAACGATCTCTTCCTCTCAACGATGCGTGGCGAGACCAGCGTACCACAGTTCAAGGACAAAATCTGGGAGCTCAAACGGAGGTACCCGGAGGTCTTCAAGCGAGGCAGAATCGACAGCGGAACTCCGGAGGGCGCTGTAGAAGCGATCATCTTCCGGGTCGAGTACATGATCAACCGCTACGATGTCAGGTACCCGAGCTTTGATATGCACAAGAGTAACGACAGGTGAGGTGCTAAAAAATGGTAACACGAGGCTGGGATACGAAACATTGCATCGAGCATTTCATGCACGACAAGACCGAAGCAGGTGCTGCAAAGCTCTTTATCTGCCTACAGGACAACCGTGAGACGATGGTCTGGGACGAGGGTCTCGGGCGACTCCGGAACATGGCAGAAGAATGGGACGACACCTGGGCACCGCTGATGGAGGAGATGACCGAACTTCTCAAGATCACGGACTGGGACTCGTACGTGCAGATGAAGAACAAGTACAATATGACGCAATACTGAAGCTGTGTAAGGATATGGGCGCGGTGGACGTGCCCATATTTGTTTTTCTTTTTTGTGCTGTTGTTTGCTGTTCGATTGGTTGAGCGAGGTCGCGGCACTTTTGCAGCGCATTTATTGGAGTGTGTGGTGGATTTGGAGTTTATTCAGAAGTTGTTGGTATGGGAGTTCGAAGACGGTAGAGATATGTGCACATGTGCGTAACAAGGATATAGGCAAGATTAAAAGCCCGTCAAATGGATCACAGATGAAAGGATGATAGAATGAGTGAGAATATTAAATCTTTTGAGACTCCGTTAAACTCTCGCCTTCGGCTCGGGTTGTTCAAGCGGGTATCTGGCTCGCTTCGTTGCACTTGCTCGAACCCGGATTTGCTACGCAAACTTCAGATACCCGCAGGACGTTATATGCTATAGTCGGGCTAATTATTCCTATATGCTCAGAAGTTAGCCTCCAGAAAGTGATGATACTCAATGGTATAGCAAAAGCTAGAATATTCGCGCAACCAAGTCAATCGTGCCGGACAAACTCTTTGTACATCAAAGCCTAATAATAGAGAGTACCAAAACGCAATTGAAATTCTAAATAACTGGCGCTCCTGCCACAGATACCCCATTAATACATTCCAAGCTACATTACACCAAAAAGTTGAAAAAATTGATTCAAAGGCATTTGTTGCTCAGCGACTGAAGCGTACGCCCGCGATTATCAGTAAGCTACAACGCTTTACAAAGATGAAATTCTCCCGAATGCAGGACATTGGTGGGCTTCGTGTAGTTGTAGCAACATTGAAGAGGGTTTATGAACTTGAAGAAAGCTATAAACAGAGCCGTTTTAAGCATAAGTTGGTCACAGAACGGGACTACATACAGAACCCAAAAAGCTCAGGATATCGAAGTGTTCACATGGTTTATAAGTATCACAACGATTCTGCAGCGGCGTATGATGGTCTTCTTCTAGAGCTTCAAATCCGTACTCGTCTCCAGCACGCATGGGCCACCGCCGCAGAAACAATGGGTACTTTCATTAACTATGCTCTCAAATCCAGCGAAGGACCTGAGGAATAGTTAAACTTCTGCATGTGTGTTCGGTTAAGCAACCCAGTCCTCCATTAACCGTTCCCGTTTGATATTCGGATCGCATCCATGATTTAAATATATATTATACAATAGTGACATATTCAGATGTATCCCCATCGATTCGAGTACCTCTTTCAGTAGCTGGTGTGCGTT
>JAYEGI010000112.1:0-3703 GCA_034659035.1 Methanobacteriota archaeon | reverse complement strand
AAGGGTTATGAGATGCTTGAGCGGTATGAGGTTAAAGTCTCACGTACCGTTCTGAGATGAGGAGGGGCGGGTAACCGCCCCCTTCTTAATCGGCGGTTAAATTCCCTGTTGGTTGCAGTATGCTCCATGTCTTGGAGAGTTCCTGCATAGTGAAGTCCCCTGAATAGTGGTTTTGAGTACATGAGTAGTTACCTTATGATTTGTATAATTACTTTACAGACAACTGCGAGATCATATACATGGTAATAGTTCAGATTACCCCAACAGCCGATAGGTTAATTTATCCCTGTTGTAATACAATGTGGATTGCATGACAACGGCATACGACGTACCAGCAAGCGAACTGATAATGTGCGCTGCACAGAAACTGAAAGCAAGCGATGAGATTAAACCCCCCGAGTGGGCAGGATATGTAAAGACGGGCGCGCATAAGCAGATGCCGCCTGTTGATGCGGACTGGTGGTATGTGCGGTGCGCTGCAGTGCTACGGCAGATACAGACCGATGGTCCGATTGGCGTCTCGAGGTTACGGTCAAAATATGGCGGAAAGGAGCGCAACGGAACGATGCCGCCATCATTCAAGAAAGGAAGCGGAGCTATCCTACGAAAGGTTGTCCAGCAACTGGAAAAGATGGGATATGTCAAAACACTGAAAGGGGGGCGCGCTACAACTCCCGATGGGCAGCGATTTCTGGACAACTCCGCTTATGAAGTAACACAGCAGGAACCGGGTGAATAACCATGTCTGATGAACTTGAAGAGATCAAACGCCGGCGGCTTGAGCAGATGCAGCAGCAGCAGCAATCCGGTGCTCAGTATCAGGCTGCGCAGCAGCAGGCACAGCAGCAGCAGGCAGATGAAGCGAAGCAGACGATTCTCAGGCAGATCCTGACCCCGGATGCGAGGGAGCGGCTGACGTCACTGAAGCTGGCGCGTCCGCAACTGGCAGAGCAGGTTGAGATGCAACTCATATCGCTTGCGCAGTCCGGACGTTTGCAATCCATGATCGATGACGCGAAATTGAAGATACTGCTCCAGCAGATACAGCCGAAAAAGCGGGAAATGAAAATTAAACATATATGAATGGATATCTTTGTCCTATTTAGTGGTGGAAAGGATAGCTCGCTATCAGCGGTGATGCTTGAGCCTTTTTTTAATGTGACGCTTGCGACCTGCAACTTCGGATTTGTGGAGGCGTGGAAACCCGCGGCAAAGGTTGCATCAGAACTCGGGTTTCCGCACGAAGTGCTGCGGATCGATGGCGCGATCCTCGAATCTGCGTATGAGCTCGCAGTCAGCGACGGGTATCCGAACCGCGCGATCAATTACATCCACAGTTGCGCGCTTTCGTCTGCGGCGGCTGGACATGGAACCATCGCTGATGGGACGCGGAGGGATGACCGCGTTCCGATGCTCGACCTGTCTGATGCACGGCGCATCGAGGATCGGAGTGGCTGCATGTACGTAAGACCGCTGCTCGGATACGGGAGGCATGCGGTGGATGCGCTGGTGAATGATCATCTCGAGATTGCTGAAGATGAGAGTGAGGAGATCGAGAAATCCGATTACGAGGTTGAACTGCGCGCAATGATCGAAGAGCGGCATGGCGCCGGGATGGTGCACGAGATCTTTCCGAGACATCACCTCCAGTCAAGAGTGGTTCGGAGAAAAAAATGATCCTCATACGCAAGTTTCAACCACGCGATTTCGCTGGCGTGATCGAGATCGAACATGAACAGTTCAGCGAACATGATCCATATCTGTACATGAGTCTCTACGAGTTAAATGCGGATACGTTCTTTGTCGCTGAAGACCGGTACACAGTGGTCGGGTTTGTGGCAGGGATAACAGCGGTCGGCGAGCATGGTGTGTATTGCAGGGTCTTTTCGATAGCGGTGCAAGAAGCGTATCAGGGGCTCGGTGTCGGTACACAGTTGATGAAGGGCGTTATTGTTGCATTTCACCAGAAAAATATCAGGGACATTGTACTTGAGGTCAGGAACCACAATCTCAGTGCCGTGCGGTTCTATCAGCGGCTCGGATTTGTGGTCACGGGAATGGAGTATGGATACTACAACGACGGCGAGGACGCGATCCTCATGAGGCACAAGGGGTGAAATGGCTTGATCGTGGTAAAGGTTGGTGGGAGTTTGATCGAAAGTGCACAGGAACTGGTACGTGAGCTTCGCAGGTACGCATCAGACGAAGAAGAGCGCATCCTGATCGTTCCGGGTGGCGGCGTGTTTGCAGATACCGTTCGAACCGCAAGTGACATGTACGGCATCTCTGACGAAGCCTGCCACTGGATGGCGGTTCTTGCGATGGATCAGTACGGGCATTATCTTGTGGACGGGACGGAAGCTTCGCTGATCACAGATATCGGCGAGGAATCGATCCGGGCTGGTGTATCGGTTCTCCTCGTTTATGATCTGCTGAAGAGATTTGATAGTAGAGAGGGTAACGGGATCGAGCACACGTGGAACGCCACATCAGACACGATCGCAGGCATGGTTGCATCACGGTTGGGTGCTGTGTTTATAAAGGCGACAGATGTGGACGGGGTGCTTAAGGAAGGGGCACTCGTTTCTGAGATTACTGCTCGGGAGTTGCTTGGGATGGGTGAGACATGTGTCGATCTGGAATTGCCGCGGCTGCTGATTTCGGGGTCGCTTGACTGCCTGGTCGTGAATGGGAGGTGCCCAGATCGCGTGGTCGATGCGATTCGGGGGGATTTTAGGGGGACGGTAATCGTTGGCGGGTGAGCGGAGTGTGGTGTGCTGGTAGTGCGAACATCGGCGGCGATGTGGGCGGAGCAGAGGCGGTGCGTGTGAAGTTTGGTGCGAGAATTTATGTTGGATTGGAGTGAAGAGATGTGCCATGGGTAAGTATTGGTGGTTCGGATGATCGAGGCGATCAGGGAAATTGAAGAATATTCTATTAAATAAGAAGGGAAACATCTGGATGATCCAGTAGATAGTATCGTGGAAGATCCGGCAAGTTCGCCTGTTTACAAACACATCTTAGCAGTAATCATCAACAAAAACGAGACTGAATTCGAGTTCGACGGAGTCCGGCATGAAGAATACACGAAAGAAAAGATTGGGCAGTACCTCTACAAGCGCGGGTCATCCAAAGGATTGGATCTAACGCCGACATCAAGAATAACAGAAGTACAAAAGACGTTTATGAATAAAATGTTTCTGTGGTTTAAGAACGTCCTGAATAAAAAATTAGGTAACTACCACTGAGAGTCGTCGCTTGCGAATAACGATCCGATCGTTATTCAAACCTAAGTTTAGCGTGATCCTGTGGAGAAAAACCTCTCCATTTACCTGTATTGAAACATCGTTTGTTTGTAGATGCGAATAGGTTGTAACAGAAGTTATATAGACCTGATTTTGTTTTAAACAACCTTGCCTGCTCAATAAACTGTTTACCAGTGAGAACATCTGTTCCATCGTATTATTGGTCTCTGGAGTTAATCCTGCTTTCAATAACTCAATATTCTTGAAATAAATGTTTTTTACATGCTTAATTATCTTTTTCGATGCTTGTGATGGTGTTATGCGCGAAGCTAGTATCTACAACCTCGTGGTAATATGCCGACGACTCGATCAGTGTTTCAGCGAATATCAACTCCTTGCCAAGTTCATACAACTCACGTTCGAGAAGTGGTATATTCTCAAGATCTCCGAAAACATCA
>JAYEGI010000111.1:0-14947 GCA_034659035.1 Methanobacteriota archaeon | reverse complement strand
CAACCTCAATTGTATTGTTATTCTCCGCAAAGACCCGGTCAGGCACCTTGATCTCTGTTATTTTCAGATCCGGCTTCATCTCCGAAGGCGACGGTGTTGGCGTTGGTGTGCCGCCGCTTGTAAGCGTTAGTACCGTAACAAACGGGTGAACCGTTGTTTCATCACCTCTTTTGAATAATAGAGTATTTCCTGCCGGATCAAAGTGATCTTTGACATCAAAAGTCTTGATGTCAAAACTACTAGCGGAATCCCCCATGCTATCAGCCACATCCTCGCCACCGATCTGATTGTCGTTTATATAGAGATAATCCTTCTCGCCATAACTTCCACACAGATACGCGACCGTGAGGCTGGCATCCGGATTGGAGGAGGTCGCAGCAGCGAAGGAGGTAGTGCATTCGTCGTGTGAATTCTTACCGTTCAGATTCTCGTGCCCGTCATTTAGCCAGTACTCGACCTCTGGATCGCCCTCGCGCTCGTAGACTGCGGCGAGCGCGACTCCGTAGATCCTGCCATCGATATCGCCCGCTGTTGTAATCGTTGCCGCGTTGCTTCCCGCATTCAGATACGATGCTGGCACATCATAAGTTACAAGGTAGACCCCAAAACCAGTGCACATCACATTCGGGTTGGTGTCTGCCTTGCCCTTAAGGTTCAGCGTCCCGAGGGTATGCCCATTAACCGTGGTCTCGATCGTTCCGGTGTAATCCGGGTTCCCACCCCATATTCCGACGTACATGCGGGCGTATACCACATTTGCAGGCACGCTGCTGAAACTCTGGGCGTAGGGCGAACTTCCAATGCCATGTCCGCCATCCAAGTAAACTCCGCCTGAAATGGTGTCGTGTTTTAAAGCAACAATCGGCGTGCCATCTACCTTATACGTCGCTTCCGCATGCGGGAGAAGGGTTAGCAGGAGCACGCACAGTACGATATATTTACATCTAATCTTCATCGTATTCTCACCACGGTGACTGTTATAAGAATCGTTATGGTTGCGAATAGTGATTCGAACCCAGGTGTCGATTCCGGTAGTGATTCTGTTGGCCCGGACGATGGCGCCGAAACATTCCCTGTACGTTCCACGATCAGCACTGCGCCAACTGGTTGTAAGTATCCGTCTATCTTCCGATTGTATGTCATGTTGTTCTGTGGCTCGACATACCCGGTGACATCCCGGGAGTCGAGATCAAAGCATAAGTCCCTCCACACATACACCCCATCCTCTATGCACCCGCCATCCGCAGCATCCTCCGCGATTAGATGACCGTTGAAGGAGAGCGTGTCGTTCACACCCTCGTTTCCGGAGAGGTACATCGTCCAGAGTGTGGCAGACTTGATATCATCAAAACTCCCTATCATCCTCTCAAAAGAGACGGTCTCACTGTCGTGCTCTGTCCGGTAGTTCATGTTTATATTTCCCTCACATACCCAGTATTCCTTACTGGTTTCGGCGGAATCGCTGTAGACTGCAACGAGCGTGGTTCCCTTGACTCTGCCGTCGATCTTGCCGCCTGTTGTGATCGTCACAGTATTGTCATTGCCGCCGGTGATATATGCCGCCACATCGTAATGGGCCCAGTATTCACCGTTTCCGGAGCAGTAGACCTCTGGATTGGTGTCGTTTAATCCTGCAAGAGATATTGTTCCGAGATCATGCTCATTGAATACCACCGAAACCCAGCCGGTCGCTTCCTTTGTGCCGCCTTTCACACCCACATAGAGACGTGCGAAGAGAAGATCAGAAGGAACGCTCTCAAAGACCTGTGTGTATGGCGAGGTACTCACCCCGTGCCCGCCATCGACATAGACGCCTCCTACGACTGTGTCGTGCCGGATCGTATCGAGGTTGAATCCGTCAGAGGCGTACTGTGCTGATGCAACGGGAAGAGAAGATAGTATGAGCATTGCCGTTAGTACATACCCGATCTCGTTGAGATGGAGGGATGCATCCTCTCGAACAACATTCCAGTTCATGATCGTCTTCTTAATACAATGATCGATACGGTTATTACGAGAATCGTAAGGAACAGTCCGAACCCCGGTGTCGATTTCGATGATGATTCTGATGCCGGTTCTGAGGCTGGTTCGGATGGCGATTCTGATGCCGGTTGCTGCGACCTGCAAGAGACCACAAGAAACGCGTTGCTCGGAGCCATGAAGTCTCCATCATCCCGGATCTGCACTGTGTTGTCGCGGGCTATCAGATGCGCACTCACATCGCGCTCATCGATTGCAAGATCAGAATATGGATCGCCTGCATACACGCCACTATAGGTCTCCTCATTAAATGTCATGGTGTTTTTGCCCTTATCCCCGGAAGCAACGACTGTTATGAGGGTTGCTTTTGTCACATCCTCCACATCGCCCTGATGGACGTCTCCTTCAAAGACAAATTCCGTAGTTGCAGCCTCCGCTGTTACGCCTACATCCTCATTTACAGAGATGATGTCGCACCCTTCTTTGACCCAGTACTCGATCTCATCCCCGTCCGGATCGTTGTAAATAACCAGAAGCCCGATTCCGTTCACACTGAACTTTTTAAAGTCGGTGGCTGCATTTTCAACGACTGCCGTGTATGTGCCGCCGGATTTAACCTGGTCGGTAACATCGTAGCAGTAGGTTCCGGCCGGATAATCATAAGGCGATATTCCCTTGCGGTCAGTGAACGTCTGATCGGGATTTATCTCTGTTCCGTCAAATGTGGCCTGCATATCCGGATACGTGCCATTGCTCCCGATATAACTCCATGTCCAGTACGTATACAGTCGCGCGAACTCAACTGTCACCCCTTCCGGGAGTTTGATCGAAAGATTGACGGTGTATGTGGCGTTCGGGTGTAGCCTACCGGAGTATTTGCTGTCCCCGATTGTATAGATGAGGTCTCCTCTGAGGGTTCCGTGTTGGTATGTAATGAGCGGATTGTCTCCCGCGTAGCTCTCTGCCGCGTGGTCGTTCTGCTCGTACCCATCAGTGGCAGTCTCTGCCGCTATGACGGGTATGAGGGATAATATAAGTATTGCTATTATAATATGTCTCATGATCTAATTCACCTGTATGTAGTATTACTAATTTGTGAGTATTAGCACGTAAACCTCACACTATATAAACATTCCCCCATACTCATTGCTCCGAAAGAAATTTGCCATTATTTAGCACGTTCATCTAACTATTTTGAACATCTCCCCGCATAATCCGAACAGTTTTTAAGTTCTTCCGGTTATGCTTGTTTGCCGCCAGGGTCCGCGAGAGTTTTGCGAAGCAATAGAGAAACGAGTCGACCGCTACTCAAAACCAGAGAGAGCTGCCAAAAATCATGGTGACCGGAAAATAATAAAAATTCTCCTGACCCGCACCTCAAAATATGCCAGCCATGATTTGAAATCCCATTTATCACATCATCGCGCTCCGCATCTTCCGCGCCGCATCATACCCGATCGATCCACCGATAAGTCCGCCGAGGACTGCAAGTCCGACCTGGAGCCACGAGTACCACGGTGCATAACAGATCTTCCACGCAGTCGGCGCGAAAAGGAAATAGAATAGCCAGTATGAGATGAAACCCCGTGACATACCATATATCATGGATGCAATTCGCGTGTCCGCATAGTTTCCCTTTAAAAGCGCAACCTCGACGTCCACGACTGCACCCTCGAGCAGATACCATCCGAGCCAGACTGTGATGTTTGACCCCCAGATCACCATACAAACCAGCTGGTCAACAAGGAAAAGCATCATGGCAGTGCCGGGTTTTCTGACGAGATGCAACGCGATCACCATCAGCGCGGATACCGGTATCGTGAACAAGAGTCCGCCAAGAGGTCCTAACATGTCATTAAACGTCTGCCAGAACCACCTGAACACAACGCCGGCAAGCGCTGCGAGCAGTGCGATTGTGACAAGATCGATCGTGGAGTACATCTCGAGAATTCCGAATCGTTTGACTGTGATGATCACTATTGCGACCAGCAACAGACTGATGATGATGGTGGCATAAGTGATCCACGACGGCGGCGGGATGATTGTGATCTTGTGGGTATACTCGGTTCTGCTGCCATCTTCCGCCGTCGCAGTTATCCGAAACGTTTCATCCGTCTTCATCGGGATCGACTCAGGAGGTTTCACCCGGATTCGCACTATCTCGGATTCTCCACCTGCGATCGCCATTGAGCTGACTGTCAGAGTGTTGCCATCCTGCGTGATCTGACCGCTCAGTTCCTGTGTTGGCACGGATAGTGGCAAGAGATCAGGAACCACAATCATTGCAGAGATGGTTGCGGTCTCTGTGCCGCGGTTTTCGAAAGTGATGCGTGCACCTTCCTCCGAGCCACCTGCCACCAGTTTATCAGGTGCAAACACACCCTCCTTCCGGTCGGGAATGGTGACTGTGATATCCATATCATCAACGCTGCCAGCCGCATAGGCGACAGAAGGGAGCGATAATGCCAGTATTATGGCAAAAACAAAGAATAGTAATCTGTAATTCATATTAATCCCGTCCTCGCTCATGTTTTTTTTTCAGGTATATTAGAAAAAATCCGATAATCGCGATCGCGAGTACTGCAATGACCGGAACCGGAATGCCGGACCTGAGAGATGATTGCGCTTCATAAACCGTCAATTCCTTGTCGCCTTCGACTCCGCTCTTATGTTCAAGCACTAAAACCGCATTAAATGGGTGCAGGTACTGCTCATCTCCCCTCTTAAAGATTACTGTATTGTTGTGGCTTATCAGGTCGTCAGATACGTTGAAATGGTCAAAATCCAGGTAGCTTCCTGTTTTCGCTCTTCCCACGTCTTTTCCGAGGAGTTTTGAGTTGAACCACAGTTCGTCAATCTCCCCCCCGGTTCCTGCGATCATCACCGTCCACAGGTCTGCTTTTTCGACAGTCTCGGTCTTCACATCCCCCGGGAACAACGCTTCTCCCTGATCTTTAGTGCTGCCATCGACAGTCGCCTTGTTAAGCGCATAGTTCCCCTCATCGATCCAGAACTTAGTGTAGGGCATGCTCTCGTTTTCATAGACTGTAACGATAAATATCCCATAAGGGGCGCCGTTGTTGTTCTCATAAGTCGCCGAGATCACGTTGAGCCCTTCCTCAAATGGGACGCCGGTGACATCGTACGCATAACAGCAGACCCCCCATGCCGCAATATAATCGGGTTCTTCCCGTGTTTTCAGCTCGTTATCATTTATTGAGATCGTCAGCGTGTCTCCTTTGTTGTAGTTCCACATCGGCACATACAGACGAGCATAAATTATATTATTAGGAAGATCGAAATACTCGGTGTATGGGTCTACGTAGGTGAGTCCGTGCCCCCCCTCAACATGGACGCCACCATGCAGGCTGCCTGAGGCGATGGTGTAGAGTGGGGTGCCGCTGCCCCGCCACTCGCCAGCAATGGCTGATTGTGAAATAACCGCGATGATTGCGATCGAAAACATCAGAACCAGACCTTTTCGAATCCGGTTCATGCACCCACCCCCGGCGCGGTTCCGCCGAAACCGATTGAACTCATATACGTACCTGATATCAGAAACGCGGCGATGTAGATTAGCATGAGATAATCACCTTGACTCAGTTGCAGTTCGTCTACAAACGTGCGGTTCTTTGTCGCACGAAACGCGCGCGCATCGGCAGCAATTGCAATCTGCCTCCCTTTGCGCAGAAGCCCGACCACCATCGGGAAGAAGATGTGTCGCAGCGCCCGGATCTTCGTCCTGACACCTCCCTTGACCTCAAGCCCGCGCGCTCGCATCGCGTTTATGATGATCATGCTCTCTTCGATCATCGATGGTGCAAACCCGACCGCTGAGGACACCATGAATGCAATCTCGTTTGGAAATCCGATCCGAATATCTGTGAACGGTATCCTTGTAAACCGCACGAGTCCGACGAGCAGTTCGCTTGGATGCGTGCTTGCAACAAAGACCGAAGCCGCACTCACTGTGGTCATAAACCGAAGCGACTGGATAAGCCCGTACCACGCACCCTTTGCGTAGAAATGTATCCCGCCTGTGATTGTTCCGATCACCGGGAATGTTGCAGGTATGATTGTGAACGTCGGATTTGTGGGATCGCCCCAATAATAGAAGATGGACTGCGTGAGCATGAAACCAAAGACCATCGTGCCGAAGACAAACAGTGTCGCACGGATCTTTGCCGCAGACGGTTTGACCAGTATCCAGAACGGCAGCGTGGATAGAAACGCAATGAGCAGGAGCAATGGCGATCCAAACAACATGCTTAAAACAGACATTCCGAAAACCCACATCAGCTTCACCCGCGGGTCGAGTCTGTGCATACACGTATCTTTCTGCTCATATCGGAACAATCCTTTCATCAGAGCTTTGTGCTTCATGCTAATATATAAGATTTATGTAGTAAGAGGGTACACGTCGTTACTAAACGGAACAAAACCATGATCGATATCCAAAACGTAAGCTACACCTACCCCAACATGTCCGAACCGACATTAAGGGGCATCAACCTGCACATCGATGATGGCGAGTTCGTGCTGCTTCTTGGCGCAAGCGGCTCCGGGAAATCCACATTCATCCAGTGCTTAAACGGACTCGTACCAAAAATCACAGGCGGAAACTTCGAAGGCGAGATCGTGATAAACGGGAAGGATGTCCGGAATTATAAAGTGCATCAAATGGCATCGGATGTGGGAATCATCTTCCAAAATCCGGATACCCAGTTATTTTCACTTACAGTCGGAAAAGATATTGCATTCGGACCGGAAAACCTCGGAATGCCAAAAGAAGAAATATTAGGGCGGATAGATCGGGCTATGCACACCGTTGGCATGGAGGATATGTGGGATCGTTTTATCTTCACACTATCAGGAGGTGAGAAACAGCGGGTTGCGATAGCAGGCACGCTTGCGATGGAGCCGCATGTTATGGTCCTGGATGAACCGACATCTGATCTTGATCCGGTCGGCACAGGAGAGGTACTCTCTCTTGTAAGGAAGTTAAATCAAGAAAAAGATATGACTATTATCTTAATCGAACACAAAATTGATGAAGTGGTGCATCTTGCAGATCGCGTCGTTGTTATGGATCGGGGGAAGATTATCATGGATGATACACCAGATAAAGTCTTTGGTGGTGGACATGATCAGTTAAAAAGTATCGGCATAGCACTACCTCAATTATCAGAGATTATTCATGCAATTAAAAATGGTTCTGGCGATTTCGAGAGGGATTTGCCAACCGGTTCATCATATAATACGATGCTTGCCAGGTTATGCCAGTTACTTCGGGACAAACCTGCCAATATCGCACGATTCGGGACTGCTCACACGCCGCCCACCAGAACCGCACCGAAACCAAAGATCGAGATCAAGAATCTGCGGCACACCTTTGAAGATGGGAAGGTTGCTCTCGACGACATCAACCTTGTGATCCCGGAAGGTGATTTTGTGGCACTAATAGGACACAATGGTGCAGGAAAAACCACCCTCGTAAATCATTTGATCGGGTTTTTAAAGCCCGATAGTGGAAAAATCTTCATCGATGGCAATGACATTTCAGGTATGCGGGTGGCGGCGCTCGCGCAGAGTGTGGGGTATCTCTTCCAGAACCCTGACAATCAGATTTTTACGGATAGCGTTACCAGGGAGCTGAAATTTGGTCTGGAGAACATCAAACTTAGTGATACTGCCATCGAAGAGCGCGTGGACCATGCTATCTCGATGATGGAACTTTCGGAGTTTCGAGACCGGCACCCACACTCATTAAGCCGGGGTCAGCGCCAGCGCCTTGCGGTGGCGTCTATCCTTGCGATGGAGCCTGACATCATCGTGCTCGACGAGCCCACCACAGGGCAGGACTGGGGGCATGTGAACAAGTTTCTACAGCAGATCCGGCATCTGAATGAACTCGGGAAGACGATCATCCTCGTAACTCATGATATGAACCTCGTGGCGGGATATGCCAGACGGACGGTCGTGCTGGACAGTGGCAAGATCGTGCTGGATGGCGACACGAGGCACGTCTTTTCAGAGCAGAAAATCCTGGAAAAAACCGGAATAACGCTGCCTATTATCACCAGACTCTCGCCAGACTTACTTAAGGAGGGGATTGATATTCCACCGCTCCTGACCGTCCAGGAGTTAAGTGAGATGGTTTTTTTGGATTCCGGGTAGTGCCCTGGTAGCGTCCTATAAACCGGGACGCGCCCACAAGAATAAAATACGGTTCAGGTTAGATCCATATAACGTGGACACATGATCGATCTGATAAAACTCTTTATCTGTCTGATATTCCTGCTGTACTCATGCCGATATGACCTTAAAACGAGGACCGTGCCGAATGAACTCTGGGGTGTGGTCTTCGTTGCTGCCCTGCCACTTGTGATCGCAGATGCTCTCGCGCAAGGGAGCAGATACCTCCTGCACACGGCAGTCTCGGTTGTGGGAATCTATGTATTTGTATATATCTTATTCCGGCTCGGCGCGTTCGGGGGTGCGGATGCAAAAGCGCTGATCACGCTATCGTTCATCTTTCCGGCTTTTCCGGATATAATAGTCTTCGGATACGGGCTGCCGTTAAGCGACGCACCGCCTCTCGATATCTTCGCATTCAGCACGCTTGCGAATGCGGTCTTGCTAACCATCGTCGTGCCGCTCGGAATCCTTGCATACAACCTCTGCACATTATCGGTGCGCGAGATCATGGAAAAACCGTGGTATCTGATTGTCGGATATAAGTGCAGGATAGCTGATTTGAAGGGTCGGCATGTCAGACTGATCGAGGATTTTGAATGTGACGGCGGGGTGGTTAAGAAGAGGTTCACGAGAGGCGGTGTCGAGATCAATAATATTGTCCTGAAACGATTGGAGAAATTCGCATCAAGGGGATTAATTGGCAAGCGTGTCTGGGTGACGCCCGGACTGCCGTTCATGATCCCGATCACGGTGGGATTTGTGGCTGCCGTCGTCTACGGTGATCTGATATCAAGCGGTATGATGCTGCTTCTATGATCCAATATCCGCGGTGCTCGAAATAGGAGATGAATGTCTGACATAGGTCTGACTACAAAAAAAAGAGGGAGAGGAGGTTAAGGCGCCTCTACCATGCCTTTCGTGTACTTTGCTATGTACAATGCGTCCATCAGATCCACAACGCCGTTACCCATCGGGTCTCCAGCTTCGCCCACGACATCCCCGACCAGTACACCTGGTGGATTCGAGGCTTCCGGTTCCAGACCTGCCAGATAGCGGGATATGCAATCCGCATCCGCATTGTCAACGAGACCATCACCGTTCACATCACCTCTCTTAAGGACTGTCAGCTCGGTGCTCACCGAATCATTGATGCCTCCATCGTCATCGGTTACAGTGATAGTCAACGGGTGGATGAAGTCCGTGGCATTAATATCAACCTCTGTTGCACATGTGTTCACTCCCCACACACCTCCTGAGACGTGCTCCATCGACTGGTTAGATAATCCGCCTATCGATGAGAGATTTATAGTGACCGTGGTGATGTCACCGTCCGCATCGGTTACCTGAGCATTCAGCAAAGTGGTGTTTGTTCCGGGTGTTTTGGGTCTGCCGTTGTCGTAGAGTATCGTACCAGGAGTTGCGGATGCGTTTGTCACCTCTGGCAGTACGTTTGGTGGGATGCTATACGTTCCGTTATCCCTTATGTGGGCGATCGCACCGGAGGATAGGTTAATCAAACGGCTATCCTCAAACTCCATCTTGCTTACATCACTCTTGTTGCCCACTGCAGTGAGGGTGACGTAGGCAAAGATCACGTTTCCACTCCGCCCAGCCACATCAAGCGCGTTTGCACGCATCCATCCGGAACCATTGTTGATGTTGTACTCAAACGAGAAGTTCAGGTCCCCTCTTGCGACGTCGGTCACATAAACGACTGTCGGATCATACGTGAAATTGAGCTCGCAGCCGCCCATATCCACCACGTCGAAGACCGTGATCGGAACTGTCTTATTCTCTCCCCGTCTTACGGCAACATCTTCTATGGATAGGGTTGCCAGAGGCACCGGTTCTATCACTGTGTACGTTGCTGAGTCGTCTGTAACGTTATTGCCATTCGGTGACGCGTCGGTTGCAACAACGGTTACGTCGTATGTGCCTGGAGTGCTTGCAGCCGTTATCATACCAGTCCATGTGTCGTTTCCGGCATCTTCAAGCAAAACCCCGTCAGCAGTCACACTGGCCATGCCAGACTCAGCGGACACGTTTACGGTCACGCTGATCGATCCGTTCGGTGCAACCCTTGTCAGATCAAGAAGCACTGAGTGAATCACCGGTGGTGCTGTGCCATTCACCATTATCGTCATCGTGTAGTTCGATGTTGATCCCCATCCGTCGGAGACCCCGAAGTCCACATAATAGACTCCTGAATCAGTGTAAGCGGTTGTCCGGTTTCCTTGACCTGTCGCGGTGCTGAAGTCGGTGAAAAGGTCTGTGCGGTTGCACGAGAAGGTCGGGGTGTCGGAATCGAAATCGGTAGCATCGTAGTCCACGTAGACGGTCTCTCCGGCATCGCCGCTCCAATCAGATATGTTGGTGATCGTTACCGGGTTATTGGGTATCTGCGTGTTCTGGCTGACGCTGCCTGTGGAGAGCGTGCCAGTGCTGTTGTTCCATGCGTAGACTGTGATGTTCTGCCACGTGTGGGTGGTGTAGGTATCGTTCCGGAAGGTGTCTGTGGTTATGTTATACCATACACCGTTTATGCTGATGTTGTAAGAATCAGTGACTTTACCCGATCCTGCACTCCATGTGTGGTTCACCCAGAAGTTGCCGGTGATGTTAGCGAGAGTCGTTGGATCAGGTGGGGTGTATATCACAGCAGCCCGGACCAATGGGTGGTAGTCGCCGCCGCTTGATATGCCAGAGTTGTACGGGGTCGGAGTATCGCCCAGACCGTTGTTGGTCGTATCGGATCCTGCATAATCCGACCAGTAGTTCCCGCCGAGCCATGGACCGCCGATTATGTTTGTTCCGGTGGTGGGTGTGGTGTTCCAGGTATTGGATCCGTTGTCGTAGGCGTTGTGAGTGTTGTTAAGGTAGTTGTTGTGGATCGTGTTGTTGCTCGAAGAAGCCAGTTCGATGCCGTAGTCGTTCGATTCTGCGATGTTGTTTAGAAGTGTGTTGTTGCTCGAAGAATCGAGGTGGATGCCGCAGTCGTTCGAGTCTGCGATGTTGTTCAGAAGTGTGTTGTTGCTCGAAGAAGCCAGTTTGATGCCTTTGGAGTTCGAGTCTGCGGTGTTGTTTAGAAGTGTGTTGTTGCTCGAAGAATAGAGGTGGATGCCGTAGTCGTTCGAGTCTGCGATGTTGTTCAGAAGTGTGTTATTGCTCGAAGAATCGAGGTGGATGCCGTAGTCGTTCGAGTCCGCGATGTTGCTTGTTAGCGTGTTATTGCTCGAATAATACAGCCAGATGCCATAGTAGTTGTTTGAGTTAGCTGTGTTTTTTAGAAGTATGTCGTTGCTCGAAGAAGACAGTTCGATGCCACAGTAGTTGTTCGAGTCTGCGGTGTTGTTTAGAAGTGTGTTGTTGCTCGAAGAAGCCAGTTTGATGCCTTTGGAGTTCGAGTCTGCGATGTTGTTTAGAAGTGTGTTGTTGCTCGAAGTAGCCAGTCCGATGCCGTTGTAGTTGTTCGAGTCTGCGGTGTTGCTTGCGAGCGTGTTGTCGTTGCTCGAACGAGACAGTTCGATGCCGTTGTAGTTGTTCGAGTTAGCGGTGTTGCTCGTGAGCGTGTTGTCGTTGCTCGAATAATACAGCCAGATGCCGTGCTTGTTGTTGTTCGATGCGGTATTGCTCGTAAGCGTGTTGTGGTTGCATGAAGAATATAGCCAGATGCCGTGCTTGTTGTTGTTCGATGCGGTGTTGTTCAGCAGTGTGTTGTTACTCGAAGAAAACAGGCAGATGCCGTGGCCGTTTGAGTTAGCGGTGTTGTTCGTGAGTGTGTTGTCGTTGCTCGAAGAAGATAGATAGATGCCCCAGTAGCTGCCCGATGCGTTGTTATCTGATATGATGCAGTGATCCCCGCCACCGTAGATCCCAGCCGCCTTATAACTTGTCGTTCCGGTCGTCGCATAGAACCCTGAGAGGTTCACCAGGTCCGCGGTTACCACAAACACATGATCCGACGCCGAAGCTGCGGTCACAGTCACCACATCCGCGCCCTCACCTCGAAGCGTGAGCCGTTTGTTCACGTGCACGTTCTCGGTGTAACTGCCAGCCCCAACGCAGATCGTCTCGCCTCTGCTCGCAGCATCAACTGCCGCCTGTATCGGCGTGCCGGTTCCATTGAACGCGCCACCGTGACGCCACCAGCCGGATGTATTGACGCAGATATCGCCGCAGTCACAGGTGAGTGCCGATGCCAGAACCGGCAAGATGCTGACCGCAAGCATTGCAGCAACAGCAATCACGACCACCATGCTGCACCACTCCCTCTGATGCTTCTGCTGACGTTCATCATACCTGCGCCAATGTTTGCAGTCGGGTTGTCTGCTACGGTTCAGACTGGCTGCGCAAGCATGCGTGCTGCTGCGAATAGCGTTGAATGGGTCATCTGTAACGTTTACAATCGGTAGATTCTGTCTGGTGTTGTGTCCGGATTTCATGAGTTAACCCCTTGCCATATTCTCGGGCAGGAGGGTTTCACCCACAATTCATAGATCGACCACACCCACCCGGTTTGAGTCTATGATGGTTCGAAACGACAATAAATGTTTCGGCTGCCCCGATCCCATCCACTAAATCATAATCCGCACCATACTTCAAGAGTTCTCGACTCTTTGATGTCATAAAACAGAGTGATGTGTGTAAGCTCTTTGTCATACATACCATCAGATCTCAACTTCGGAACCCTAAAAACAGTCGTAGCCATTTGATCCCCCAAATCCTAAAAAATAAAAGAAAGGGCGATTACTCGACTGCTATCGATTCGCCCAGTGATACATGCCCATCCGCGGTTACCTGCCACGTGCAGTATTCCCCGAAGACGTCGCCGACACTATCGAATGTGATCTCTCCGGATGCGCCCTGATAGTTGATCTCTGTTCCGTTTCTGATCAGTGCAAGCGCGGTTCCGATGTCAGAAACCTCCTCGCCGGGTGCATTCGCAACCGCTGGTATTGCGTCCCGTATCGCGGTCCCGTCTGCACTTTTGGCTTTCTCGATTGCGAGTGCGATGATCACAGCTGCATCATAAGTGTTCGAACTGAATGTGGCTGGTTCTCTGCCGAATTCTGCCTCGTAATCCGCTGCAAAGACCCCGTAAGCAGGACCTGTGGCTCGCGGGTCTGGTGTTGTGCCCGTAAAGTTAGCCACGATGTAGTTTCCTTCGACGGTCTTTCCGACCTTTAGAGCCAGTTCATCGGTACGCATACCCTCCGAAAGCAACCAGTCGCTCTCGTCCGTGGCGCCCTTCTCGTAAGCGGCTTTGAGGATTATGCTTCCGGTGTCAGGATAACCGACGAGGACGATAGCGTCCGGATTACTCGCTGATACTTTATCAACCTCGGAATCAAACGTCACCCCGTTTGGGTCATATTTGACACGGTTGGTAACGGTTCCGCCGAGTTTCTCGAACTCCTCCTTAAAGACTTCCTCAAATCCCACCCCATATGGGTTGTTGAGGACAAGCGTACTTACATTAATATATCCGCTCTCGTCCGCAAGTTTTGCCATCGCTTTTCCCTGCAACGCGTCCGATGGGACGGTTCTCCAGTAGAATCCATCGGCTGGATATGTCGTAAAGTCCGGAGCGGTGTTCGAGGGAGATATCTGGACGATATGGTTGTTCACTGCTATATCAATAACAGCCAGACTCACGCCACTTCCTGCAGCACCGATCACGGCAGGAACTTTGTCGATGGTCGCCAGCCGGTTCATCGCATCGACTGCAGCGACCCCTGTGGTCTGGGAGTCTGTGGTGACAAGAGTGACATTGCCGCCGAGAACGCCTCCATTCTCATTCACATCCTTTATCGCAAGCCGCGCCCCGTCCTCCATCGGTCCGCCGTACGCAGCAAGGTCGCCTGTGAGTGGTAGCAATGTACCGATCTTGACCACAGACGCAGACGCAGGTTCCGCACCTTCCTTATCTGACGGGGTCACGCAGCCCGATACCAGAACAAGGGCAAGAACCGCAAAAACGGTTACATATTTTATCATTCCCAAAATTATTCCTCCTTTTTGTTTATTATTATAATAATTTCTGCCATCTATAATGTTGTATCTGGTCCGGATATAGCGTCGCTCACCTCCTGCACTGTTTGGTAGAGCTATCCACTTGACGATATATAAATATTCTGCGTGTACGAGGTTGTAAAGTTGTTGAGTGCTGGCGTTGTTTTGGCAGTGTCATTGATTCGGGTTTCGTGTCTGCTGCCCCAGGTTTGAATATCTGGAAAGATCATAGTTATGGTATAGTACCCATCAAGTTGGCAGTTCCAAGTGCGGTAAGTTTTTATAGGATAATAAACTATCGTTTATCGTAACAATTACAGAGAGAGGAGTGGATAGATATGGACAAGAATATTGTTAATATAATAATTATTGCTATAATCACATCGGTTGCAGCAATTCCCGCTCAGTCATCCACCATACACCCTCGATCGTACTCATCTAACTTTTAGTCATACGTTATGCACGTAAAAATCAAAAATGTAAAGTGCACATATCCAAGACTTGATATTTTAACTGCTTATGCGAAAATATATCCGAAAAGGGTACACCTGTCAGTAGCTGCATGAAAAATCAGGCTCATTCCGGCGTTATACTATCAAACGTTCAGTCCTAATCCGTTATTAAAATGGTGGGGATCTTCAAGAATAACCGGGTAATCTCTTTCAAATCCATAAAGCAATGCTGTAAGGATGTCTTCCATCGAATCAAATTTAAATCCAAAAAATAAAGACCTTATCTGCTCCCAGAGACTTCTTTT
>JAYEGI010000110.1:0-3798 GCA_034659035.1 Methanobacteriota archaeon | reverse complement strand
GTCAATCAGTTTATCATGAAGTCTACCCGAGTGCTCTGTGCAAAGGAACCGCCTCCGCAATCTTCTCAGACAGCTCCTTCGATTCTCGAAGTAGATGTGCCCAGCAACGCTGGATACGGTTTGTAAACTTGAAGAGAAAGCAGGACACTTTGAAGAAGCCGAAAGAATCGCTGAAGAAGTTTTAGATGATCTGGACCTTGCCAGTTTGCTGTACGAAAAAGCCAATCTGTTCAATCGTGCGATTGCTACAGCGTCCAGACAGATAAGGCGGGCAGAGCTGCACGAAAAAGGAGATAACTTATTAGACGCTGCTCGGTTATACGAATCAGCAGAGGTATATGATAAAGCCTACACCCTATACGAAAGCACACAGCAGTTCAACAAGGCGATTGAATGTTACCTCAAGACCACTGACCCCAGTCGAGATGTTTTGATTCGACTTCATACAGAAGCAGGGGGATTTGAGAGGGTCGTTGAGATGTATATGAAATCGGAGACTTTTTCAGACATGGAAAAAGCTTTATTTATTGCAAAGGCTCATGATTTGGCAAGTCACACAAGGGTTACACAGGATACGATTGAAGTGTATTTGTCAGGAACTGAGGAGGATTTAAAACGGTTATTTACCAGAGCCAGAGATGAGGTGCTTGATTCATACTCTCGAGTGTTTGGAATTGATTTTGGAACAACGAATTCGGTAGCGGCGATATTTAATAAAAGAAGTGGGAAAGCAGAGATAATCCTCACCCCCAGTGGTTCCGAATTTGAACCGTCTTTCTTTGGGATTGGTGAAGATAACCACGCTATTCTGGGAGAAGCGGCTAGATTGAGGTCTCTGGTTGCGCCCAGCTCCGTTGTAGCTCGTGTTAAAAGAAGTCTTGGAATGGGAGGGAGTTTTTCGATAGGTGGAGAAAAATATAGAAGTGAAGAAGTTGTTGCGAAGATTCTTCAAAGACTCAAACATAATGCAGAGGCTTATTTGAAGTCTAAAGTAGATGCGAGATTTTATGATCTTTTGGGGGGAAGTAATCTGAAATTTCCCGAAGAAAGATTAAATGAATTTCTGGGTGAACAAAAGGGGTATAATCATGGGGTGGATGTTGTTTTATCCGTGCCAGCATACTTCAATGATAATCAGAAGAGGGCTACGAGAGATTCGGCTGAGATTGTGGGCTTACGCGTTCGACGTCTGCTGCACGAACCCACGGCTGCAGCGTTAGCTTATGGTTATCAGAGACGATATTCAGGACAATTAGCAGTGGTGGATTTGGGTGGCGGAACCTTAGATATCTCAATTCTGGATGTAGAAGAAGGGATGTATGACATCCAGACCGTAGGCGGTGATATAAAATTAGGAGGAAACGATATCGACGCTGAGCTGGTTCGATATGTGGCAAAAGATATTAAAGTAACTATGGGAATGGATATCGATGAAAAGAGCCATCCGATTGAGATTGCTCGCTTGAGAGACGCCTGTGAAAACCTGAAGATAAATCTGTCTTCAGTAGACGAGTACACGATGGAACTGGTACATTTTTTGAATATACCCAGATACACATTCACGATGAACAGAACAGAACTGGAAAGACTATCCAGACCCATTCTCGATCGTATAAAAACAAAAATCGAAGAGACTATGAATGAAAATGGTTCGAATGTAGATCACTATCTTATGGTAGGAAATGCCACAAAGATGCTCGCAGTCGTCAAGCTTGCCGAAAATATGATTCGTGCAAGGCATTTGGGGGATATTGACCCTGGAACCGTGGTAGCAACTGGAACTGCACTGGAGGGAGCGATTCTTTCAGGCGATTTGGCACAGATGTTGCTTATAGATATAGTTCCACACAGTCTAGGAGTTGCGGCGATAAAGGGATCGTCGAACATCAGTGAAAAAGAAATCAGTAGATCGATAGAGAGAAACTTGACAATCCCTACTAAAAAGTCAAGCATTTATTCAACATTGAAAGATAATCAACCCAATGTGCATATCAAGGTCTATCAGGGCGAATCAATGGAACCGCGCAAGAATTATTTTTTGGGTGATTTTATCCTCGATGGGATTGCTCCTGCTCCTGCAGGCACTCCTCAAATAGAAGTAACGTTCGATATCGATGTTGATTGCATCTTAACCGTTTCAGCGATGGATACGGGGACTGGAAATAAACGATCAATACGAATTGAAGGTGCGGTCACATTATCACCGAAAGAAAAGCAAAATTTGAGTAGATATTTTACAGAAAGCGAAAGGATTCACGCGTTGGAAAAAGACATAGAAGAAGTAACATCGGAGATCGCGGGGTTGAAATCATCCTGTGCTGAAGCTATTGAGACTGCTGATCGCTCACTCAAGGAGTTCTCCGAATTATTCCACGAGAAAGTAGAGGTTAACACGGATTTATAGAGTAAATAGCGACCAGACCAGATCAATTCAGAATATGTTCACCCAAAAAGACCAGTTTATTTACGATATACTAAAATACAGGGATCGATTCGCCACGATAATCAACAATGTGGAGCAGGTTGAAGTGAGGCATCTGGATTTCAGTGATAAAAACATCGTTTCAACGTTGCAGGAGCGGATTGCCCTTCTGTCAAGGTACCAAGAAGCGTTAGACAATCTTATAGAATTGGTTGAGAAGAAGGTTACAGATGTTTTGATGGATTGGATGCAGACTATACGATCGATGGAGCCTGATACAGAGAAGATGACCCCTCTTGAACTGGCTAACCATCATTTGATAGCAGGAAGTGTCGACAAGACAAGAGAAATACTGGAGTCTGACGCAACGGGTCCGGAAGGGTTGACAAAAAAAAACGTTCCGCCTTCTTCTGAAGTGTTATCTCAAAATCGGACTTAAAGAGGAATATCGGGATTCACATAAACGATTTGGCACTCTCTTCGGGACGATCCATCCCGATTTCAGTCGATTGAATACGTTTCTGAATGCTGTAGACGATTCTGTCTTTATGATACAGGGAATCTCAAAGCAGAATGGAACCTTTTCGGGCAGTGGTTTTTGCATCGCCCCGCGCCTGATTATTACAAATCGCCACGTAGTTGAAGGTGCGACACCATCAAATATAAAAATTATTGGTAAAAATAGAATCTATGAAACCGAAGAGTTGGAGTTGGATCCGACCAACGATCTGGAAATATCGAGGGTGAGTGATGATTTGAAACCCCTCATACCGGGAGAGTTTAATTTCGTGGAGCCTGGTGATCAGGTTCTTGCGATCGGTTTCCCCACTCCAGACTCTGATGTGCACAGCGAGAATATCTTCATCTCAAGAGGAATCGTCAATTCCATAAGAAATATCGATCTTTCATCAGAACGGGTCATTTTCATCGATACGAAGATCGGAAGGGGGATGAGTGGAAGTCCGCTGATAACGGATATGGGCGAAGTTGTTGGTATTGTTACTCTTGTCAGATACCAAATAGGACAGCGGATCGGGCAGAGCGAAAGAGAGATATTCGCCGTTGAAGACCAGCCTGTAGCCTTACCGATTTATCTGGTCGAAAAGTACCTGATGAAATACGAAAAGCTCATGCAGGTGGCGGAGACGGTTTGATATGAAATCCGTGAGAAACGAAAAAATGACTGATAAGATCACAACAGATATATATATATATATCAGGTGAAAACCAATGGAAACCATAACAACAGAACTATGGCGTCATTATGGCGTTGGAAAAGTCAAGTTTGAAAAGCCAGTCTTCGACTGAGCACCCGTCTTCGAGCAAGTCTACAAACTCCTCCAGAATTTCCGATCTTTTGGCATCATAGCGCACCA
>JAYEGI010000109.1:0-3799 GCA_034659035.1 Methanobacteriota archaeon | reverse complement strand
TTGCGGTTCTCAACAAGGAAACTGGTGATTATCATATCTATATGACCAATATTCCAGTTGAAAGACTGTCTGCTGAGGACATTGCCAGTTTGTATGGCGCAAGATGGGAAATTGAGATGGTATTCAATGAACTGAAGAGTTACTACCGTATGGACCAGATAAACAGCGCAAATCCAGATATAATAAAGTCTTTGATATGGGTTTCGATTTTAACGCTGATGTGCTCGCGCAAGAGTAGTATCCCCTCCAAATTAGAGGGTAAATGGGGGTATCATGTACAAATCAACAACTTGTTGTTACTGATTTATGCAAATGATGTTTTAAATCATGTAATAAGTGTTAATTTAAATCTTAAAAGTATAATAAAATGCTACTAAATCGATAACAGACAATCTTTAGAAATCAAAGCAGATCATAACACAAGATTTAGGTAAATTGAAGCCCGCACACCTCTTACCCTCCTTTTTGGAGTGGATACCAAGAGTACTTCAATTGATCAGAAATGCCAATCCCGAAAAAACGAACCGTTATACGCACTTACGATGGACAAAGGTGTTTGGAGAGAACGCACACCAGCTACTGAAAGAGGTACTCGAATCGATGGGGATACATCTGAATATGTCACTATTGTATAATATATATTTAAATCATGGATGCGATCCGAATATCAAACGGGAACGGTTAATGGAGGGCTGGGTTGCTTAACCGAACACACATGGAAAATTATCATATGCGTTCGATATCGGAAACAGTTAATTCGATGGTGAAATGCCGGTTTGGCGCGCCACTGCGGAAGAAACTTGATTCGCGGAAGGAGACTGAGACGCGGCTCGAAGCTTGTGGGGCACAACATCCGAAGAGTGGGGTATTGGAGATCATGGGTGATGTAGTGCCACACTGGAGGGGATGTACATGAATTTTGTCCCAAAGCCGGTCACAGGCAGGAGAGTGGACACTTTGGGTACGCGTAGAAAAGCAGAAGTTTTATAAGTTGTCATATAGTTATATAATACAGGAAACGCGCGATGAAATTGACATCGAACATCAGCCAATCGGAAGCAGTGACAAGACCGTACAATGAGCAATATTCGGTTTGCGGCTTGATACATGCTACAATGGATTACGTAGACGAGATACTCGTTGTAGACGATGGAAGCACTGACAAAACATCAAAGCTTGCAAAACGAGCTGGTGCAGTCGTGGCGAGACATAAAATAAACCAGGGAAAGACTGCTGCGATCCAGACGATAATAGCCGAGGCGATAATGAGGGCTGCGGATGTGCTTGTTTTACTGAATGCGGACGGGGAGCACGACCCTGATGAGATACCGTCACTTCTAAAACCTGTTTTGGAAGACGGATATGAGTTTGTGCTGGGATCAAGAAAGTTAAACGGATCGAAAAAGGTTGGAAAGAGACCGCGCATCCGACCATTTGGTCAGTTTGTGTTAAAGATCGGTCTGGGCACGATAACCAAAAAGAAGTACACCGATCCGGAATGTGGATTCAGGGTGCTTTCGAGACGTGCTATGGGGGTGATGGAATTTGAGGGTAGCGGGTTTTCAGTGGAAGCTGAGATGATACGCCTGGCAGAGGCGCATGGATTAAAGTCGATAGAAGTGCCGATGACAGAGATATATGTCGAGAATGGGTCAACACTGAATCCGTGGAGGCACGGATTTGGCAATTTGAAGAGAATCACCGCATGGATCGCTGAGAAGAGACCGCTCTTCTTTTTTGGAGTTTTGGGGACATGACTTACAATTATAGGGTTGCTACTGGGTGTAAATGCCATATATATCGCCAATACCAGTGGGAATATTGCACTTGGGTCGGTGTTGTATATCGTTATCGGAGTGTTTAGTATGTTCACGGGATTGATATTAAGCGAGATTGCACGAGGGAAGGGGCAGAAATGAAGCGAATTGCAATTATTTTAGGGACGAGACCGGAACTGATCAAGATGTCGCCGCTGATCCGGGAATGTGAGAAGCAGGGGTTGGATTACTTTATCCTGCACACCGGGCAGCATTATTCATATAACATGGACCGGGTTTTCTTTGAGCAACTCGGGCTTCCTGAAGCTATGTATAATTTGGATGTCGGGTCAGGAAAGCACGGGGCGCAGACCGCAAGGATGCTTGCCGGAATCGAGAAGATTTTAATTGAAGAAGATCTCGGCGCTGTTCTGGTGGAAGGGGATACGAACACGGTTCTTGCTGGTGCGCTGGCTGCTTCCAAATTAGGGATCCGGATTGGGCACGTGGAAGCAGGTTTAAGGAGTTATGATCGTAAAATGCCTGAAGAGATTAACAGAGTCGTGGCAGACCATATTTCAGATTACCTGTTCGCACCCACCGAAAAATCAAAGGACATTCTTCTTGGCGAGGGAATTATCGAGGAGAAGATATCCGTTACCGGGAACACTGTTGTTGATGCGGTTTACCAGAATCTGGAGATTGTGAATAACGGGAGTGAAACGTTTGGATCGATCGAGGGGATTGCGGCGATTGAAGGGATTGAAGGGATTGAGGAGATCGGGAAGGATGAGTACTTTCTGGCAACTGCACACAGGCAGGAGAACGTGGACAATATTCGGCGGTTTGCAGGTATATTAAAGGGACTGGAACTTGTTTCGAGAGAATTCTCACTTCCCGTGATCTATCCGATCCATCCCCGCTCCAGAAAGATGATGAAAGAGTTTGGGTTGGATGCTGTTGGGGTAACGTTTACCAAACCCCTTGATTATCTCTCATTCCTGAAACTGGAAGCAGATGCCAGATTGGTCCTGACCGATTCCGGCGGAGTTCAGGAGGAGAGCTGTATCCTGGGGGTGCCGTGCGTTACGCTTCGAGATAACACAGAAAGACCCGAGACCGTTACGGTTGGAGCGAATCTGCTGGCTGGTGCGGATTATAAGAAGATTTTGGACAGTGTTAGGACGATGCTTACAAGGACGCGGGATTGGGATAATCCGTTTGGAGATGGCAGGGCTGGAGCGCGGATTGTGGAGATTCTCAGAGGAGCTATGACGTGAAGATACTGATGACATCGGTTGTGGACCTGAAGAAATCGCAGCACAATAGACCACACCATTTGCCAGATACTTATCCGAAGATCATGAGGTCACAGTCCTTAACATAAACGACTGGTGGAAGGAGGGGCAGAGTGATCTGGAAGGATACAGCAGTGACTTTGGTGATCTCTTTGAAAGGATTGAAATTATCGGCATTGTTCAAAAATCCAGTGATATCTAAACATTGCACCGCATCCTCACATAATTTTCACATGTCGCAGGTGGTACAACCATTCATGACGGATTTCACATCGTCTTTCTATCATAATCCGCGCACCGCTCACACAAAACTACACAAAATCTATGAAAATAGTTCATCTTGAAGAAAAGAGCAAATAGCTACAGCTAACAGGGGATTACAACATGCCCGCAACTTTTGAGTCGTCGAACGGTGTTCATCCAGGACTTAAGAACGGTATGAATTTCGAAAACGCATTCAAAATAGTATCCTTGCACTTACCCAGTATCCCAGCCCTTTTCATCGATGATAGTTTCATCTGGTTCTTCATTCCCTTTTCGGTTCTGAACTGCTTCTTATGATACATCTTCAGACTCACCCCATAATAGTTCTCAACCAGATTATTTGTGGCAGGTGCCCTTTCTACCATTTTTGTAAACTTAAGCTAACATATAGTTTTTCAAAGAGATAAAGTTAATATATCCCAACATCTTCTATTTATCAATGCGTGATGACTATTGCAGCATGAAATAGGAGACAAAAAA
>JAYEGI010000108.1:0-3803 GCA_034659035.1 Methanobacteriota archaeon | reverse complement strand
AACTCGAACAGATTCCACCTCTGCGTAATAAACCCTGGTTTCGCCGTTTTTGTTGTGACGAATGATCTTTCGGATGTAGCTCACAGTGTAGTGTAACGTTCCACTACTATATAACACTACCGTTTTTTACAAAGAACATCTATTCAAGCGATATTGGTAAAATGATACGATGTGAGGGGGTTTTAGTGATCTACAAATCCAACCTCATTCTGACGCCATAGTTTTAATATCCGGAACCATCGGGATACTGATGAGATGTGTGGATAAAAATATAATTTCTTTTTCGGAAGGGGATGTTATTCTTGAAGAAATGATACGGAAAGGATATATGTCGCCGGTGAATAGTCTGGAGGAGATAGTATCTCTGACCGGGGGTGGGAAAGACGAGTCCGATTGGAAAAAACTGTGAACGGCGCGATTGCAGCGCAGAGACTGGGTCGTGTATTTCGGAATATATGCCGCATGTATGCCACCCGGGCTTTTGTGCGGACTGATCCCCCTGGTCTGCTCTATGCCTGCATGATCCTCACCTCCGGATGTCTGAAGGAATATTATACAGGAACAGCACAGGCATTGTCGGGCAATAATCATGACACTGATCATCTTCCTGCCCTATTCTGCCGCCATAGCCTCTGGAGTGCTGCTGGACAACCTGTATCTGCTCATACTTCTGGGTCTTCTTCCCACGGCTGCAAGTCTAACTTGATTTTCAAACGTAAATTAACCCCCTGATTTTCCTCAAAAACCGTTAGCAATCGGACTTGTTGCCGTCTATCAATCTGTATGACCTAACTTTTGATATTAGCATAATGCCGCGATACATATCGATTAAAGCAGATAAATATATATAGTAGTATGACCTAACATATCCATATGGTATCATTTAGAAAGAAGAAGATCAAAGGTCACATCTATTGGTATGCTGTTGAGATGGCAAGAGTCGATGGCAGGCCCAAGCAGGTGTGGCAAAAGTACCTCGGAACTGCTGAAAAGATCGTTGAACTGAAAGAAAGAGCAGCAGAACTACCGTACATCAAACTATCATCATTCCAATACGGAAAAACTGCCGCGCTCCTCGCCGTAGCCGATGAACTGAACTTCATCGACATCATAAACCAGCACACCAACAAGAAGAAGATAGAAGGCTTAACAGTTGGCGAATATCTCCTTTTAAACATCATCGGAAGGTGCGACGGAGCGTTATCAGAGAATGCTATGCAGAAATGGTTCGATAAATCATCATTAAGTGCTCACCGAAAAATAAAGTAGCAAAGTTATCTGATGCCACCCCACATCCATGGTATTCGTGCGATTCATTCAAACGTGTCATTCGTGATCCCTTCTGCCGATTTTATCACGAAATTCACGAATGGGCAAATGACACGAATTTTAACATGTTATTTTTCGGTGTCCCCTAAGTCTGCTATAGAAGTTTCCGCACAAACTTAGTTGCCAGAACTTCCTGAACCACTACAAATACGTAGACCATGAAACCAGCAAGAAGATCGAAGACGATCTATGCAATGCTCTTATCGAGAAAGGCATGACGCCCCGGATACTTTTCCTCGATGAAACTAACTGGTTTAACTATATCACGAAAGGAGAAGAACTAATCGCAGAACGGGAAGAGCAAACAGTACAGAAACCATATGAAGCAGGTGTGCATGGGGCTTGCCGTGTCTGAAGATAATTATACCCTTCATGCACGAAGTATACGAGGGAAACAAAGATGATTCAAAAATATTCCCGGAACTGCTGGATGCAATCACACAACGGCTGACCAATCTGAACATAGAGACCGACGACATGATACTGGTCTTTCTGTAAACAACCGCTCCATGCATGATCATGAATGCGTATAGTGGCGTGTCCCGCCCGTCTCTGTTCACATCCACGTCATCGCTGTGCTCTCCGTGCACCACCATCCGGAAGTCACAGACCTTCGATCGGGAAATCCACAGCCATCATCGCCGATGCTCAGAAAACACACCCCCCAAAAGACCGTTTCCCGCGTTTTAACCCACGCACCTCCCACCAATCAGCGAAAAAATCTGACCCAACCCTTAAACAACCCTCGTTGAAAACCCATACTTCAACGGATCTTCCGGCTCCAGAATTGCCTGAGATATAGCGGTCACATAAGCATTTCCATAGATCTCCGGAATCACTGCCCTGTAGCCACCCGCCCTCGCATGACCCAGGATCCTCCCTTCAAATACCGTCCCTATCACGCTCTCGTGAAGCAGCAGATCCCCGAGGTCCATAGTCCCATCAGCATACAGGCAAGCCATCCTGGCAGCAGTCCCGGTTCCGCATGGAGACCTATCGAACTCTCCATCCCCAAATATCGTAACCTCCCGATAATGCAGCTTCTCATGTCCGGTTTTCTCATATATCATCGTCAGATCAACTCCCTGATGTATGGATTTTCCGGATTGATGATCTCCTCAAGCCCGTTAACCTCGTCCCTTATCTTAAGTCCAAGTTCTATCAGTCTTCTGATGTTCTTCATCTCCACTCTGATACCCAGGCTATCAGCATTGGCTATTGCAAAGAAGTTACCTCCAAACGCTTTTGTCAACCGACACCTCGCCCACCCCCTCAAGCTCAATACCCATATTCTTAACGAAGAAAGATGGAGGTTCTACAACCGATATCTTCTCTATCACAGAATCCTTAACATGTAGTCTGACATTCATGATTCCTGCAACCGTCTCGAATGATATCTCGGTCTCTGGCTCCTCCATCCGGATATATCCCAGTTTCGCTAGCGCCCCCGCAACCCCAATCGTCGCATGTCCGCACATATACATATACCCAAGCGTGTTCATGAAGATGAGCGAAAATTCTGCTCTTTTATCGATCGGGGGCAGAACTATAGCTCCGAACGAGTCCATACTACCTCTGGGCTCAAACAGGACACATGTCCTTATCCAATCCAGGTTCTCCTTGATATACTCCAATCTCTCGATCATGCTATCGCAATTTACAGGGGGAAATCCTCCAAGGACTATTCTGGTCGGCTCTCCTCCGGTATGCGTATCCACCACAAAGAGGACTCTCTCGGTTCTCATAACATTACCATAACATAAGTCGAAGCCGGGCTTTAAATGTTATTCGAAAATCGATTCTTGCTTCAGATAAGCATTTTTCAAGTTAGACACTCAAAAATAACTCTATTAAGGATAGTAACCTTTTATCCGCTGTTATATGATGAGTGACGCCAATTATTCAATTCACTCATTCCCTATGCCGACTCGCCCCTATTTTTTGTCAAATATCTCATCACCGCTTTTAAATTCCAGGCCAGGATGGCGATCGAAACGCACGACGCCAACCACAACCTTGTCCCCTACAGCCCGGGCAACCTTGGCCACTCCGATTTGGCCGAAACCGGCGCACAGTTCAATCACTTGCACTCCCTGATCGACCAATTCCCGACTGACTTGAATTGCTTGTTGATAGTCCTTAACTCCAACGACTATCAGTTCAACCGTATCGGGTGTGGATATAGTCACCCTATGCTCGCCTGGATCAGCATCTGGTGTCACAAACATGAATGCTGCTTTTAGTCTTGCCATAGTTTTACCTCCTTTCAATCTCTCGGCACCACATCTATAACGGTATCGGCGTATGCGAAGTTGCGACTGAAGATGCGAACCGCATATATCGTGTTAGGTGGCATTCATCCCCGCTACAAGTAGGCTACAAGTAGTGGGGTCTTCTGCCGCGTATCTATAAATATACCGCGTTCTTGCGAAGTTCATATCTTTGCCCCCCTTTTTCAGGTTATATTCACTTCA
>JAYEGI010000107.1:0-15027 GCA_034659035.1 Methanobacteriota archaeon | reverse complement strand
TCCAGAGCTGTTCATCAGGCTTTGAGAATTTGTTCTCCTTATCTGATCCACCAAGTCCCACAGGATCGTCGCTGTGGATACTCAGACGAATGTTTCTGATTTTACCCTTCTTGTCATCTTTCCATGAGCCCCAGAAATGCACGTCTGTTAACAAGCTCGGGGACTTGCACTCGAAATCGTCGGCTATGTTGCGTAACTCATCGACACGGATATCGATTCCGTTCGGCGTCAGGTCAGGCAACTGCACCCACTTGGTATTCTCTGGCTGTTGCGAGTACCGCACATAGTAATCCTCAGTCTCGCCGTATTGGTATCCCCCTACCGGACCAGAGCCACCAGCGCCGTGGATACCAGCGATCGGATCCAATTTCTGCTCCGATATTGTGATTCGCATCCACGTCCCATCATGCGCCACCCCATCCGGAGAGATCCATGCCATGAAGCGCGGCGTTGTGAAGGTGAAGACGCCACTACCGCTCAGTTGCAGTTGCTGATTTTGAACAGCCCATTCGGGCGCCGGGACCGCTAGCCCCCCTGCCGGACACTTCATCGTGTCGTCCCAGTCACCATCCTGGTTCCAGTCGAACCAGACATTGGCGTAGATCGACCGCTGCAGGGGGTTTACGACCGTCACCACGTACTCAAACGTGTTTTGCTTGCAGTGTACAAGCACAAGCGGCATGTTCACGCCGTCATCGGCCTTGTCGAGGTTTGCCGTGTCTTTCTTTGGAACTATGTTGTTGATGCCATCCTCATCAAAACCGATGTCAGCCTCACTCTCAAGGCTCACTCTTCGCCCGAGGAATGCCAGAGCTTTCGGCTGGCGGTGGATCGGTCCGTACGGCGGGGCACCTGCCTGGTAGACGGTCGGGAAGTGCGCCTTGACTCCGGGGTAAGCGGTCATCAATGTGGAGAAACTGTTAGTGGTGTCAGGCGCATCGCCGAAGTCCGGATTTGGTTTCACTGTAAGCTCAAATGCCATGTCCACAGTCTTGTAATGATCCTTATACCACGGAGGCATCATCTTTGATGTGATCGCCTTCCAGTAATCATCGCGATACCAGTGTCGGCAGGCATCATCATTCCAATGGTCGCGGGAGGTCTCCCAGCCCCACGGATGCCGGTATTCTTCTGGCATAACAGCAGCAATCGAGATCCAGTAGATGGTTCCTTCCTTCTGTTCGAATGGCTCCGGAAGATCCAGACTGTAGTAGAACTTATGCTCATATGTCTCATCCGGATGGGGTATAGTGCCAACATACCGTTCCTTAAACTGATCCACCTTCACCGCATAAAGAAGTTCTCCAGGGTGGCTATATGGGAGGTCCGGATCCACATTATCAGGCACATCTTCATAGATACGGATGATGAAGATCTCGACTCCGGGCTGGCGCGACTGTGGCTTCTCGTTCTTTGTTTCCCAGCTGATGTAAGATCCCCAGAAGTGAACGTCGGTCACTGGTCTTGGATCTTTGCACATCCAGTCATCAGCGACAATGGGACCTCCCTCTGTTGATTGGATGTTCACCCCATATTTCATGTCCGGGGACTGCTGCCATTTGGCAACCGAACCAGACGCATCTGTCAGTGTTTCTTCGCCTGCCCATGCCGATCCGGCGGACAGCGCAAGCATTGTAACTACTACTACACTTAACAATATATTCTTATTCGACACATTTGCCACCTCTTGTATGTTCATATAATCTCTGCGCGCATGATCTATATGATTGCAACAAACCATACCATATGCAAGTATACCAATACGACAGCTTAATCACGAAATTCCAGCAGTGTTGCACCTTTGAATACCCATACAACCATACACAGATCTGCCACAATTGTTAGCACAATGTGCCTTTATCATAGTTAAACCTTCCGGTAGGCTCAGAGTCTTTTTATCATTTTCTGGGAACGTCGAATTGTCTTACGCAACCACAACTGCCATAGTGGCGCACTATCGATCTTAAAAGTTGTTTACACCGATAATCTGTGTATATCTGTGTTAATCCGTAGTTGATACTGTTTTAGCCACAGATTAGCACCGGTTTCACTGATTACACCCATCTAATCATATTTGTATTTGCCGGGTTGGCGTCATGTTTTCAACCGACCAGAACAAATCAAAAAGTCTCGGCTCAGTAGTTCTGAAGGGGGCTTGCCAATTCGACACTGAGTCTATTGGTAAACCCCATGTTAACTATCACTCGTATAAATTTCTACACTATCAGCCTATAATCCAACACATTCTTTCGGGTTCTCCTCAAATGCCTTCCTGCATCCTGGTGCACAGAAGTAGTATGTCTCGCCCTTATACGCAGTCTTAAACTTCGCGGTCTTCTCATCAACATCCATCTTACATGCCGGATCGATCGCCATCATTTTTCACCTCCTTTCGGTTCTTTTCTTTGCTGGCGACTCCCTCATGCACCACCTCGTAACCCACATCTGTTACTGCTTTTTCAAGATCGGCAAGTTTCAATTGTGTTGGGTTGTACTCCACCCGGACGGTCTCGTTTCCAAGATTAACCTCCGCATCTGTTGTGCCATCAAGATCCTTAAGAGAGTGTTCGATTGTTCTGGCACACATCGCACAGGTCATCCCTGCGACCTTAAGTTCAATCGGTCTCTGATATTCTGCCATGCCATAACCTCTCAAGTCTCCTTTGGAGCGGTCTTATTCTGGCAGGGTCTTATAACGATATTGGTGCGAGACGAGTCGCTACTACTACTGAAAATAACGATCGTATATCCACAATACCCGGAAGATACGATGGCGTCCTAAATTTCATGATCTAACACGACTCTCTTTTTTTTATGTGCCTTCCTGATGGTGATTTTGAGTGACACATCACAAATGTAAAATCACCATCAAGCTTGATGATTATCTATTCGAAGCCGTAACTACTCGGGTATGTTGATTGGTCTTCCGATTGCGATTCTGTACTTTCTGGCAAGAAAAATAACCGCGGAGGGCGCGGAGGAACGCTAGCAGCACTTAACTGTTTATTTCCCTTCTGCGCCTCTCTGCGTACTCTGCGGTTAAATTCCCTGTTGGTTGCAGTATGCTCCATGTCTTGGAGAGTTCCTGCATAGTGAAGTCCCCTGAATAGTGGTTTTGGGTACCTGAGTACTTACTCAACGCCTTGGTTTGTGGTATACTACCGTGTATTCATGTTAGATCTTTTGGTGAACAACCGGACTACCAATATCAAGACATTATGGTATTAATGAATAGTACGACTAATTAATTTTATACCGCTCTAAATTTTTGTATGTTACATATAAAATAATAAGATATCTCATATCTTTAACCGAAACCTTTTTGTACAATAATACTTGAAGTTGTACCGAAGGATTTGGTTATACCTGGGAAAACTTGAATTTGTGTAGAGCCGTATATCCTTGTCGGGCGATGAGTCTGGTCGGGAGTTGTTCCGGGTGTATAAATATAGAGGTATAACTATGGGTAATAGAATGAACACGTTGATTACGCTTGTGGTTGTGGCGGCTATTGTGCTTGTCGCGCCCGCAAGTGCAGAGACGGTTGAGGTGCGGGGGGAGGTCGTGGATGCAGCGTCCCAGATTGCCCCGTTCACATGGACTGCCCGGAATTTCGCAGGATTCTACTACGATTCTGACCGGAACCTGATGTCTGAGGCGCTCACAACAGAAGTCGCGGTTCCGGACACAATCGATGCCGGAGATCTCACGTATGGTGCGTACCGGGTCAAATGCAACTATACGAACCCTGAGATCGGTGAATACTTTGCGATCGGGTGGTTCGGAACGAAATACATGACGGTCAACGGCAAACCGTATGTGATATCGCCAATCATCCTTGAGATGGATAAAGACGATAAAAAGACGCTTGCTGTCGGGCAAGAATGGATTCTCGGAAACGGATACACTCTGATCGTAAGGCAGATCGATCTCGAAGGAGAGAAGACCTGGCTCGAACTTGCCCGGGACGGTGTGGAGATGACGTCCTCGGTCATCTGCTGCACGCGCAATGGTGGTGAGTATGGGGATGAGTTTTGCAACCGCACGACGATCAGTGGCTTTCCCAGGGCATACACTGCCACGGTAGAGGACGTAGGGACCACGCGAACATTTGTGTACCAGAAGGATGTGGGTTCTGAGAACAACGTACCAGTCTTCAGTGCGTATGTGGATTGCATATTCCGCGGTACGGAAGCAAACATAGTCGAGCTCAAACATGCGATCTTGATCGACGATGACCCCATCAGGCTCATCGGTGCAGAGGTTGGCAGACTGAATGTGGAGGCTGTAACCTCTGAATCAGTCAGGCTCCGGAACGCGCAAAGCCTCCATCTCGAGATGGATTCGGATATTCACGTTGCGGAGGATTTCTGGTTCCATGTTGCTGATGATATGGATGAAGACCTGATTGCGAACTACAGGTACTATCCGTATATCGAGCACGCCTGCTCATCCGGACCGGTGCCACCGCCGCCACCGCCGCCACCAGAGGACACGATCTTTGAAGGAGAATTGCGGATCAACCACGGCATAGAGATCGAAGACGATGTAAGGGTCGAGGTTTCCCAAGTATCTACAGCCAGCCGCGGTTCTGTAACGCTTTGCATATCGAGCTATCAGAATGATGCTGTAATTGTGCTGTCCGAGGGCGAGCCAGCCGTGTATCGAACCATCAGCGACGAAGTCATCGAACTCGAGGTTGTTGAGGTGCACAGTGATTCGGCGTGGCTCGTGATCACCGGACCTGCCGACTGGGAAGTCACTGAGTATTATGTGGTTGGGGATTACGGTCAGGTCGCTCATATCCGCGGCGAGGTTGTGGAACTTGTCGATGAACCGACCGCGGATATCGTGTGGAATGCTTCCAATTCCGCGCTATTCTGGTACGACCTGAATCATGATCTGATGACCGAGATGCTGCTGCTCGGCCCCCCGTGCCTCTCGCAATACGACCGGAACATCGAAGCGGGTTGTCTACACTACGTAACATCACCGGTTTACAAGGAGTATCAAGTCTATGAGAACGAGAATCTGACTGTTGATAACAACACCGGATACCATCTCATGGGATGGATGGGCGATGCATACACCGCGATCGGCGGCAATGCCAGCAAACTCTGCAAACTCCTCAAAGAGTTCGATGGCGATGACAAGAAGACCCTGGTGGTTGGCGGCGAGGAATGGAACCTCGACCGCGGATTTGCGCTTGTCGCAGACCATATAGACCTCGATGGCGAGAGGGCGTGGCTCTCAGTTACGAAGGGTGGCATGGAGATCGACAGCGAGGTCGTTTCAGGCGGGGAGGTGTACACCTACACTGCAGATATCGGAGGAGCGTTGGATGTCCCAATCTTCACGTGCTATGTGGATGCCATCTTCAGAGGAACCGAAACAGACATCGTGCAGGTCAAACAGGTCTTCCTGATTGATGACGTTGTGATGGAGATTGAGGCGGGCGACAGATATGGCGCAATGGAAGTTGCAATTGCGGATGTAGATGGGCTCGCACTCTCAAATACCAAGACTTCGATCGATCTCGATCCTGGCACAAGGAAGCATATTATGGACAATATGTACTTCGAGACTGCGGATGATGATACCGTTGTCAGGTTCTATCCGGTGGCAGAGCACAGAGAACCCGGTGTGTATGAGGTTCGCGGCACCACCAAAGAGCTTACTGCAGCAGGCCTGACACCTGATGCTGACATGGTATGGGATTACAACACGTTTGCCAGTCTCTGGTATGGTCCGGATGATGATCTGAATACCGAGACGCTGACAATCGAGAGGTCAGCACTAAACGTTGAGACTCAGGATCGTGAACTCGATTACGGAACGGTTACGTACAGGACTCACCCGGTGTTTCGGGAATATGATCTCAAGCCAGGGGTTGGCAACGAGAGTGATAACTACGGCTACTTCGTCGAAGGCTGGATGGGCGATGCATACGCGGCGATAGGTGGCGATGCCGGCAAACTCTGCAAGCTTATTGTAGCATCGGGCGACGAGAAGATGATACTTATGTCCGGTGAGGCGTGTGATATGGGCCGCGGATTTACGCTTGTTGCAGACCAGATCAACCTAAACGGCACCACTGCCAACCTCACGCTTACGAAGTATGGTAGGGTGATCGACAGCGCGACCGTTTCGGGCGGGAGTGTGTACACATACACCGGAGACATCGGAGGCGCTGAAGATGTTCTGATCTTCTCGTGCTATGTGGATGCCGTCTTCAGAGGAACCAGAACAGAACTCGTGCAGGTCACGCATGTCTTCCTGATCAATGACGTTGTGAGGGAGATCAATCTCGGCGACGAATATGGCGCAATGGAGGTTGTGGCGGCGTCTACTGATGAAATCGTCCTCGCAAACACCGAACCGATCGATCTTGATGCGGGAGCACGGGAGCTGGTCATGGGCGATATGTACTTCGTAACGGCAGATGACGAGACCGCGATCCGGTTCTGCCCGGTTCTCGAGCGTATCATTGGCGGGGACGAACCACCCGCCGATGATTATATCTTTGATTGTGAACTGGAGGTTAATTATGGCATAGAGATCGAAGACGATGTGACAATCGAGCTTACCCGGGTATCGACAGCCAGCGGCGGTTCTGCAAAGCTTTGCCTATCGAGCTATCAGAAGTATATGACAGAGGTTACGCTGTTTATGGGCGACACTCCGACTATATACGAGACCGGCAGCGGTGAAAACATATACATCGAGGTGACCCGGGTGTATAATGATTCGGTACGGCTCAGGGTAACCGGACCTGCCGACTGGAGGATCACTGAGTATTATGTTGTATCTGTAGAGGCTTATGAGGTCGTTCCTATCCATGGCGAGGTTGCGGAACTTGCCGATGCACAGACCGCGGATATCGTGTGGGACGCTTATAACTTCGCTGCCTTCCACTACGATCTCAATTGCGACGTGACAACTGAGACGATGAGGATCGCGTCCGGCACATTCTCGGAGAATGGCCGGACGATCGACGATGAAAGCCTCACTTACACCACAGAGGCATTTGATGTGGACTTTGATTGCGGCAACTGGGGTGCCTACAGGGCGATAGATCTCCTGGCAGAGAGCTATTTCGCAGGATATGACGAAGACATGACGAGTAACGAGATAACAGGCGAGAATTTCGACCTCATCTCGAAAAACATGCTTGGCAGGGTCCTGATCGATGAAGATGACGCCCGTATGCTTGCCACCGGCACATCGCTCCAGCTGGAAGAGGGCTACGAAGTAAAGGTCATACGGATCGATGTCGATGGAACCAGGGCACAACTCGAACTGCTCCGGAATGGAAAAACTGTTGATACCGAGATCATCAATGTGCCGGATACGTATGTGTATGTGTACGAGAGCGACCTCGAGGAACTATGTGACGTCCCGCTCATCGCGGTTTATATCGACAACATCTTTGTGGGCACAGGTGCCGACATGGTTAAAATCGACGGCATCTTCCAGATATCAGAGATCTGCATCTCTGTACGACCCGGCGATTCATACGGCAAGATGAAGATTCTCGCAGACGATTCGAGCGATACGATCCGCATGCACAATTACGATCCAATCGACCTTCCCATAGGCGGGGACCGTGGTGACCCCATCGATATCGGGGGCAGGATCGGGTTCGCTGTTGCCGATAATGTTACTCTGCGGTTCGCTCCTGTTGCAACGATGGTCAAGCCGGGCGTGTACGAAGTCAGGGGAGCGGTTCGTGACGTGACTCTGAACCAGAGCGCTGAAATCGTGTGGAACGCCTCCAATTCCGCTTTCCTCTGGTACGAGATCGACAGCGACGCATCAACCGAGACGCTTGCGATCGCACCCGGCACACTCCATGAGCACAGCCGAACGATCCATGAAAGTGCCCTATCCTACACAACTAAGCCGGTCTATCAGGAATACGTTGTCCACGAAAACGAGGGGCTGACCGTCGGCGGGCAGGAGGGCTACATGGCAGAAGGCTGGATGGGGCAGAAGTATGTGGCGATAGGTGGCAATGCCTGCAAACTCTGCAAGTCCCTCATAGAGTTTGGGGATTACGACAAGAAGATGCTGGCGGAAGGTGACGCATGGGATCTTGGTGATGGATTCACGCTTGTTGCAAGAGAGATTGATCCTGCAGGATCGAGGTTATGGTTCGTTCTGGAAAAAGACGGAATAGAACTCGATAGCGCAGTCGTTTCATCAGGAGAGGTGTACGTCTACATAGCAGATGTGGGAGATTGCGAAGACGAGAAAGATATCCCGATATTCTCGTGCTATGTGGATACCATCTTCTGGGGAACCGAGTCAAACATGGTAGAGGTCAAGCACGTCTTCATGATCGATTGCGATCCGCTGGAAATCGGTTCTGACGATCTGTTCGAGCGCATGAGGGTCGTGACCGCAGATTCCCGGGAGATTATTCTCAGAAACGATGAGATAATCGATCTGGGCGCAGGAACCACCGAACATATCATGGACGAGATGTACTTCAGGATCGCGGATGACGACTCAAGCGTCCGGTTCTACCCGTTCGTTGAGCGACTGGTGTAACAGGGCGCGGATGAAGCGGACGCTTCCACGATCAGGAATCCGTGATCAAATGCGCAATTGGGATGCAGTTGATTACGGATAGATCGGTGAAAAGGTCATCGCACCACCGGAACTCTGGTTCTGCGATGGCTATCACATTCTTTTTGATTATTCTCTGGGACGCAAAAAATTGCAGAACACGCTCAATATCGTGCGGATATCCGTATAAAACCACAGATTACACAAGATTAAACAGAAATCTCGTGTAAATAGAACATGCTCAATAACATGGGGTAAACTCGGACCTTCGCGAGTTCGAAACGTCACTCTCTGCCACACCACCAGCAACAAGTTCGGACAATTTCGTGCACCCGAATATTCGTTCGAGACTATCTCTCACACATTGCACAGGTTATCCCTGCGACATTGATTTCAATCGTTCTCTGATCTTCTGCCATGCCCGGACCTCTCAAGTCTCTGCAGGGGCTATATTATTCGTATATGGTCTTATAACGGCATCGGTGCGAGACGAGGAGCTGCCACTAATGGAAGTAAAGATCAATATCCACAATACCTATGAGATACAGCAATATAATCAGTATTGGTTGATGAATCAGGTAGATTATCAATGAATACCTTCCTAAAATGCAAAACAATCCTATAAAATTAAAATTAGAGAGATCATAAAGTTTAAATTTACGTGCGTAGTCCGGATACAGTAAATTTCCAAAAAACACCCCGATTAGAACCACTCCAAACCATGGAAAAATTGGGAAGTAGTCAACAGTATAAAAATGGTCTGGCACGAATCCTAACCACACCAACCATGGAAAATCAAAAGTAAAGTTCTTCAAATAGATTCCAAGAGATATGAAGGCAATACCCAGCAACAGATTCCAATAATGGAGTTTTAAGAAAGGGTATGCCAGAACAATTGAAATTCCAATGAGATGAAGTACCCCAAATAGGACAAAACCATCTCTCAAAAAGATCCAGGTCACCAAGGTAATAATTAATCCCCATGAAAAGATCTTTAAACCTCTTTTGAGATATTTCAGGTATAATTTTTTCCTTAAATTCTGTATTTTCTCGGATCTTGAAAAACTAATAGTTAATGATACGCCAACTAAAAAAATAAAGATTGTGGCAGTCGCGCGTGCAAAATATAGCCAAAAACCAGAGTGTAAATTGAGATTGTATCCGCCAAAATGAGTAAGATCATAGAGCAGGTGGAAGACTACCATCATGATTATCGCAAGTCCACGCAGGAAATCTATCTCCCAAAATCGCTTTTCCGGATGCTTTTTCATTGAAATACTGCATATATCATGCATGCCCGGTATGTATATCACGACCTTGGTATATATTGTGTTTCGTTCGGCATTTTTAGTTCGGATGAACCCGCATTCATGGTTTGTGTCACTGGTTTGTGACTGGGAGTGTTAGGCATCGTGCCGACTGTGGTGGAGTTCTCTTAATCTGCGCCCACCATACGGTTCACCCGTGTCCGGAACTTGTGTGAATCGGGAATATTGCGCAGTAAGATTGATATGAGAATATCGGAGATGTATGATTGCATGAATGGAGATATCTCAATCGGCAGCACAGTTCGATACTCTGGCACCGGTTCTGTCGGTGAGGTTAGAAGACTGGAAGAGATGTATCACGAACTGTGGGCGCGTCTTGACAGCACCGATCTCTGGTATGCTACAACGGCACTCGAAGTTCTCGGAGAGGAGTTTGAAGAGAATGGGTGTGAGCGAAAACGCTCGCTTAAAAAGACGGAATGGAGCCGGAAACTCACACTTGAAGAACTGAAGAAGGTGGAGGAACGTAAGAGGGAGGATATACGCCATGTTCAGGAGATTACCTGCTCAATATCGGCGGGGGTTTTTGGATAGAATTTCACAAACTCCCAAGCTTATTAGGCAAGAACTCATACGGGATCCGGCAGCCGCTGCGTCAGCTGCCAGAGCCTCGTTTACCGAGACTTTAGTTTTGGCATCAAGTTCACCTGCACGTCCTTTCATCTATAAGCACCCCTGAACTGAATCGAGCGCATGAGATCGGTTCTGGATATGATGCCCACCATCCGACCGCTATTCATAACAATCAAACGACCCACATTGCCCGGTGCAATAAGCTTGAACGCATCGAATGCGTCTGTATCAGCTTCGATTGTAATCACTTCGCTTGTCATGACGTCTTTGACCCTGATAGTGCCCCGCTCAGGTTCAGGTATCCTGTGGATATCCGAGAATGTTATCACCCCGAGCACCTGGGAATCATGGCTTTCCTGCACCGGGTATCCCGTATGCTTGGTCTTGAACATAACATTGATCAACTGGTCAAGCGTCCAGTCCGGAGGTACATAGATCACATCCGGAAGACCGGTCATCAAGTCCCTTGCCTTCAAACCCTCCAGAGTGACCGAGATAGCCGTTGCCTCCCCTTCACCAGCTGCACCATAGTAGATGAAGAAGGCTATGAGCAGAAACCACAGTCCTCCCCTATCCAACGTCAGCAACCCAAAGATCCCCATCATAAATGCCATGCCCTTGCCTATCGCAACCGCCTTTCTGGTCGCGTCGATATAAGGCATGCGTGTGGCAAGCAGGGCACGGAGCATCCTCCCCCCATCCATGGGAAACGCAGGGATGAGATTGAAGATGCCGAGTATTATGTTGTAGAATCCGATTATGCCCAGCATTATAAGGGTACCGTTCTCAAATGCGCCCCTGGCAGGGTTTACCGGACCGAAGAAGTCGTAGATGGCATAAGTAAGGATGCCTATGGTCATGCTGAAGGCCGGACCTGCTGCCGCGATCCTTCCTTCCTTCCGCGGCTCCTTTGGGATATCCTCCATCTGAGCCACGCCGCCCAGGATGAAGAGGGTTATACTCTTTATCTTTATGCCATAGCCCTGTGCCACGATCGAGTGGCTGAGTTCGTGAAATAGTAATGTTGAGAAGAAAAGAACCGCTGTAATTATACTGAATAGATATTTTACCACTTCTGGGGAGTTCATCCCACCGAAACCGATAATTATCCCATATTCTCCGATTTTAAGATCCTGAACTGCAAATTCATAGATGAATACGATCAGTATTAACAGAAATGTCAGATGCAACCGTATGGGTATCCCGCGGATGCTGCCGATCTGGTAGGACCATTTCATATTAATCTCTCAGACGTCATCTTACTATAGGTGATGCATCCTGGTCAAATGGGTTTGTTCTCATGGCGAGAGAGAAGAGATAAGGATAGTTATCCTTCAGATGTCTCATGTAATCCAGCCATTCGTGGATCAGTAAGGTATAAACCCGTTTCATATCGCCGGATAGATGGTTGTAGTCGGTATCCGGTAACTGTTTCAGGTCCCCCCTCTTAGCCAATTCCTCGGTCAGATGAAACACCGCCCTAAGGAGGTCTGTGAAGGATTCATGTTCCAGCAAATTTGGGTTTTCCAATAACCGCAGTAGAAAATTCCTATGTCCGGTGAGGAAGTTCTGTAAGTGTCCCAGATCTACATTCCGGATATCGACCCCGTAATCATAATTCTTGAGGTGTTTGCTGAGATCCATAAATTCTTGATCAGACCATTTATCAGTAATAACAAGTTCTTTTCTTATTTTATCTAATTTAAGATCGTATTCAGAGAAATAAGCCAACAAATCATCTCCAACTTCGCTAAAGAATGCCCCTATAACCATATTTAACTTGTTTAGCATAGTACGTTTCTCCCGCATATCGAGTAAACGTTGTAGTATCAGGGCAACCAGCAGAACCTCGATCGGGACAAATGCGATATGTCCCAACATGTAGATGAAGATGTGATGGGAGTCCCTGAAGATGGCATAGTGGAGGAGATAAAGTAGCGCAGACAATATAATCAAAGATAACCCGAAACGAATCTCCCAACCAATGCTTTTCATATTTTTCATATTTATCTCCTTATTCTCTCTCAATCGGGAAACCGCTAACGCTCCACGCTTTCATACTCCCGAGAACGTCGCAGCAGACATTCGTATACCCGGCTCTTAAAAGAATGCTTGCGGCAAGACTTGCGCGGTGACCAACATTGCAGACGACCGTGATCGGCCGGTCTCGCGGCACATCGGAAAGCCGGCTTTCAAGCTGCCCTATATAGATGTGCATAGCGCCCTCTATATATCCATCTCTCCACTCATTCTCATCGCGCACATCGAGCACCAGAAGATCATCCCCGCGATCAATCCGTCGTTTAAGTTCGTGTACTGTTGAGAGGCCCATATACTCAACCGCATTGCCAGCATCATACCACGCCTCAATCCCTCCTCTCAGGTATCCTATAATATTCTCGTAGCCCAGCCGCACAAGGTATCGGACTGCCATGTCTAGATGGTCATGCAACTCAAGAACCAGCAGAATCGGCTGGTCGTAGGGCAGGACCCAGCCGGCATACAGAGGGATCCCCTCCAGCCAGATGCTGTAAGAGCTCCCGATATGAGCGCCTCCAAAGGAGGGTGGGGTTCTGGCATCGAGAATAATTGCCCCATCTCGTTTTATCGAATCCTTGAACTCATCGGGCATCAGAGGAGGTGGGGCTGGCAGCCGTCCCATGAGAGGCGGTCCTTCAAGATTGTATCGCTCCATAACTCTGAAATACGGGGGTCGTTCGTGGTGCTCGGCTGTTTTGTGCCCGGTAAACTCCTGCCGGTTCAGCTGGAGCATGGGATTACTGGCTCGCTCTATTCCTATTGTGCTGTAATCTCTCTCGCTGATGCTTCCTCCGCAGGCCGAGCCAGCACCGTGAGCCGGGCAAATAATTACTCCGTCACCAAGGGGAAGGATCTTTTCAAAGATGCTGTCGTAGAGCGATCCTGCCAGCCTCTCCGCCTCATCCGGACCGTAGAAGTCGGTTCTACCCACATCCCCAACGAAGAGCGCATCTCCGGTGAAGACCATAACCATAACATCATCTTCGCCGGAAGAGAGGTCTGCCAGCGTGTATGACATGCTTTCATCCGTGTGCCCGGGCGTGTGCAGCGCTGTGATCTTTAGACTCCCGATCCGGAATGCATCGCCATCATGAAGCGTGCTGCCATAACCCCAGGCAAGATCCGGACCGTGGAAGATCTCAGCTTCCGTGAGGTTTGATAGCTCTTTCGATCCGGTGACGTAGTCCTCGTTGCGGTGGGTCTCGAAAATGTACCTGATTCGCTGTTCTTCTCGCTCTGCTAACTCGATGTAAACGTCGCAGTCCCTCCGCGGGTCGATCACAGCCGCCTCGCCGTCCGAACCGATGAGGTATGAGTTATGAGCCAGTCCAGCTGATTTTATTCTCTCAAAGATCATCAGTGATCACCTGCTTCTTCTATCTCTTGGAGTGGGGTTGGATATATTGTTTTGCTTATTTCATACGAAAGCTCGTGAATGAGGGTCGTGGTCTTGCTATCATAGAGCAATCCTGCGGCTCGTTTGTAGAGACCATTGTTATCCTAATCTATAATTTATCGGAGTGGCTAGTATAATCGAATATGCTATCAGGTTTGCGGTACATCGGAGACCGTGCTTGTGACAGGCACGGACGCTGCGGAAGTGCAGTTGGGTGTGTGACAAAAGGGAGACTTTTTAATATTCCCAGGTAGCCAATCATCCCCATAATCGCATACATTACGAAAGATTTAATATACATAAGAGCTATGTTAGTATATCTAACAAAGGGTAGTATACGAATTAATAAGTCACTATCGAAAGAAGTGGAAAATGGAAAGATCGTCCAGACACTACCACTGATCAGGTTTGAAGGGCAGATGTACCCGTTATTCATGCCGATATCACCGATTCGATGTTCTGTTTGCGGAAAAACCTATAAAACCGAATGAAAAGTACAGTCGATCCATAATTTTAAGCTACGGTACCATAAGCTGTCCCACCACCTACTGGATCTGCTTGGGATCCCAAATGCAGAAAGCATCATACTGATATAATACTGGGCATCACCGGATCCGCGAATTACAGCGATGAATACCTTGAAAAACAGAAATACGTGAGATATAACAGACACTGCAGCATATGAGACTCACCAATATCAGCCTGCCCCCCCCCACCAGCACTCTTGACGTGATCGGCTGGCTTAAGGATGATTGCGGCAATGACCACATCGCTTGCGAGCTCCGGGAGCGCGATGATGCTCGCATTCCGGGCTCTTACATACGCGGAGACACAACTAGTCTAAAGCGTCAGACTCGAGAAGCTTTGTTGGAAGAATGCCAAAGACGTATATAGCAGATACTGGTGGTCCAGCAGAATTCCGGAAGATATGGCGAAAGAATTGGGCAGGAAATGTCCAGGACTTTTTTTAAGAAAGAGCGTTACATTTATATGGTCTATTTTCAAATTAACCTTTCAGGAGATGTATCGTGTCAGAATATGATGAGGCTGAGAAATTGGAGGCTACAAGGGGCGAAAAAATACTCGCTTCAGCTATGGTCATCTTCCTCCTGATAGGGG
>JAYEGI010000106.1:0-3907 GCA_034659035.1 Methanobacteriota archaeon | reverse complement strand
GGCATCAGGGGCACATCTGCCACACCCAGAGGTGGGCTGTAGATGATAACAACGATTTTTTCACAAAAAATCGAGTAAAAACTGCCCTCCGGGTGGGGCTTGTAGCAAAGCGGTATAAACTCTAAAATTTCTTATGGCGATATCCCTAAGGGCAAAAAGAGATCCAAAATGAAAGTTCACGTCACTAGCACACTTGCTTACAGAGGATTTCCTAAAAGAATGTAACATGTGCATTAAAACGAGGAAAATCTCCTGGAATTGACGGAGTAACAATAAGAGAATACGCGAAGAAACTGGACGAGAATATCGCAAATCTGGTGGCAATGCTCAAAGCAAAGCAGTACAAGCCTCAACCCGTCTTGCGCGTTTATATCCCGAAATCAAACGGTGATAAAAGACCTCTCGGAATCCCCGCCGTCGAGTACAAGATTGTTCAGATGGCACTAAAGAAGATTCTTGAATCTATCTTTGAGCAGGACTTTGTAGACACATCGTACGGTTTCTGCCCGAATCGCAGCTGCCACGATGCTTCTGTTGAAGTTGAACAAAATTATAATGAATGGTCTGGTCAACAACGCAAGTAGACATGGACATCTCGAAGTTCTTTGACACCGTGGATCACAAGAAATTGATGGAATGTCTGGAGCACAGGATTGTAGATCGGACTCTGCTGAATTTGATCGGTCGTTTCCTCAAATCTGGCATAATGGAGGACGGAATATACTTTGAGACGGAAATGGGCACCCCATAAGGTGGGATTTTGAGCCCTGTACTCGCCAATGTATACCTCCACTATGCACTCGACAAATGGTTTGAAGATGAGGTAAAGCAACAGCTACCCAGGTTTTGCACAACTTATCCGATATGCGGATGCGTGTGTAGTTTGCTTCGAGAAGGAAGTCGAAGCCAGAGTATTTGGAGACGATCTGAGAAGGCGAATGGGCGAGTTCGGACTTACGGTTTCTGAGAGAGTTGAGTAAGACTATCGAGTTCGGACGGCGCGCATGCACAAAGGCGAAGCAATATGGTTGGAAATGTGAAACCTTTGATTTTCTCGGATTCACGCATTTCTGCGATATATCTCGTAAAGGCAATTTCAAGCTTGGGCGGAAGAGATCACGCAAGAAGTTCAGACAGAAGATGGCGGAAATGAATATTTGGCTGAAGCGTATCCGAAATCTTGTTGAACTGAAGATATGGTGGAAGATTCTGGGGATGAAGTTACTTGGACATTTCCGTTACTACGGAATGAGCGGCAACTTCCGAATGCTTAAGGACTTTTACCATCAGGTCGTGAGACTTGCCTTTAAATGGATAAACAGGCGTAGCCAGAGGAAAAGCTACAACTGGGCTTTAGTTTACTCGTTTCATCTTATTTAACCCACTCCCAAAAGCCTGAAGATATATCACTCACTATACAACCTGAACCCATAGAGGATGTGCTTCAGAAGCCGGATGAGGGAAATCTTCAAGTCCGGTTCTATGAGGGGGCGCATAGTAACCTCGGGGCTATTACCCCTGAAAGAGGTGCGCTATGTGCCCTACTTGACATCCTGTGAGCGAGAGCGCAACAATACTTGAATGCGCGGGCATCAGATTCACACCCGTTGTTTCTGAATACACGATCAAAGAAGTTGTTAATTGCCTAACTTTCGGTGAATTGAAATGGAATGTCCTTTCATCGTCACAGAAAATATGTAGTATTACCAATGATAACAACGCGATTGAAGAATGGGCGTTTGAGAAGTAAGGACGAGAAAGGAGATCGGAAGAATCGATTATTCGCAGGTCTGGCGTTCTGGTTCTGATCCTCTTGTGACGTTTGATCCGTCGTTATGCGTCCATTGCGGTGTCTGCAATGTGAAGTGCCCGACCGGTGCGTTCACTGGCAGCAAGGTGATCGATGATCTCTGCTGTAACTGCGGGCACTGCGTATCGGTATGCGCAGGAGACGCGTTCGCTGCCGAGATGGGTGCGATTGTGCTTCGTGGCAGGGAGATCCCAGTCGTCCTGCGCCATTCAGACCGCAGAGGCGCGATTAAGCTGGCGGACGAGCTGAAACAGAGGATCGAGCGCGGATCGTTCCTTCTAACAGAACCTGTGCAGAGGTTTGGGTGAATAGTGGAACATGGTGGCGCCGGCGGGGTTCTGTCGCTGGTTGCCGCGGCGGTGGATGCGGCGGCGGCCAGGGATACGATTGAGGTGCGAGCGATTACATGATGGCATAGCCGAGAATTGCTGACCCGGTCAACACTCAGTTTGTTCGGCGTTCACCGGATCCGTCTCTTTTTGAAGTGATGAATCTCTCAATCTCTTCAAGAAATTCGTAAAAATCTCCTGACTCACCATACAGCTGCTTATGTGCTTTGGAGTCATCCACCCTGCCATATTGATGGACAATCAGATTTCTAAACCCGATCAGTTCCCCGAGCCGTAATGCAAGGGATTCTGATATCATATTGTGACTGGAAAGCTTTCGTACTGAGTCCCTGCTATCACGCGGCATTCCTAACCCCTCATCCGATATGATCATGTTGCAGATATCCAGTAGATTCTCGCATGCTAACTGAAATGCCCTCTCGCACGCCCTTCTCCTCATCCCACTTCTCAGATACTCCTCCACGTCCTCCGGAAGGTATTCATCAAGTTCTCTCAGGCATTTTTCCAGATCGTCAAGTTTATCGATTATCCTTTCGATATCCAAATTAATCACCCGACTCTTGCATTTACCCGCCTCATAACGGATTTATGATAGTCCATTCTCATACTTCCATACCTTATGTACTCCATCTCTGTCTCTTTTGCAAGGGTCAAGACGTAGTAGAGATCTTTGGTGTAAAGCACCTTCCCTTCAAGAAAAACCCTTTTACGAATATTTACAGGTAGTTCATTAAGCAGCGAAATATCTATGTTCTCCGGTACCGAATTTTCAAGAGATACTCTCTCCTTTAAACCAACATCCACGTCCGGTTTTGATATGATGCATAAATCGAAATCGCTCTCTTTTCTTCCGGTTCCTATAGCCCTTGAGCCGAAAAGGATGATTGAGTGAACAAATTTAAATTTCTTCAGTATTGAAACGACATCTTCTATTTTCATATAGCATCACCACCATTGACTTTAACTTTAATCCCTTATACTCATCTCCTGTACTTGAGTTTCACGGATGATCTTCTTAATACTCGCTTTAGCACTTTTGAACCGGAGAGCATCATGCAACAATGCATGAAATTTGATATTAGCTCGACGCAGGACACCAGAGCAGTGGTACCTGCTTGCGCAGGCACGGGCGGCGCCGTGGGTTTGTGGCGGTGACGGAGGGGACTGCCGCCGGGATTGTCTGATTGCGCGCGAGTTCGCGGGCACCTGGGCGGTCGGGCGGCGGCTCTGCATAGTGATATTTTAGGGGGCGGAAGGCTTTTATAGGGTTGAGTTGCGTGTACGGATGTAATATCTCGGAGTCGATTATTATGACAATGCGCTCTCCCACAACCGAAACTCGTACCGTTTTGCGAACAATTTTCAGCGCGGGCACGCTCGTGCTGCTGCTTGCAGGCACGGCGGCGGGCGTGGTGATGTGGGTTGTGGATGCTTGCGGTGGCGCGGAATATACGTAAGAGGCAGAAAAAACATGATCAAAAAGATTCTGGCGATGGTGATTGTACTCATCGTACTGGCGATATCCGGTTGCATCGAGAATGGAGCACAGACGGTTGACAATAATACCACAGACACTCTCGCGAACGTGACCGGTAATGCTACCGCGAATGCGTCAGAGCATGTGGGGCGACAGGGTGTGTCGATACCGCTTGAGCGACCGCCGTTTATTGAGGATGAGTAACACTTAAATAGGAGTGACCCATTGTTATCAAATGTGATATTTCATGAATAAAGGACACATTTTAAC
>JAYEGI010000105.1:0-3913 GCA_034659035.1 Methanobacteriota archaeon | reverse complement strand
GTACAGGGTATTCTTCTTATCGCCCAGTATCTGAAAGGCAACCGATACCCCGGTCTTCACTCCAGTGGATGCAACCACCGGGCCAAAAGCCATTACATATTCCTTTCCCACAATGATCCTTTTTACATCCGGATCATCGAGTGCGATATCCTTTGCCAGTGCTTTCTCCTGATCGGTCAGAGCGGGAATGGCACCGGTATGTACCAATCGCATTGTCACGTTGTTCCCATCACGCTCGATGATGTAGATTCCGCCAGCAGCATAAATTCCGCCAAGTTCGGAACTGCTGTCAACATCGATCCACGATGTTTGATTCTGTGGCAGAGATGTCGTTTTGTTTATTGTGTAGGGAACGTTGGGGTGATATCCCTGCTCCTGTGCCATCTGCGCCATCTCGTCGGTGATTACGTTGATATCCATGACGCGCTCCTCTTCCATGTCCATGAGCACGCGAATTTCTGTATTCCCATTTCGCAGGGTCATGGTTGCTCCGAATTTCGTTTTAACGTTTGTGTCGATCCTCTCGAATCTTGGTTCAATCCGCGAAACGTTGTCCTCGCATGGAACTACCTCCAAACCTCTGGTTTCATCATGCTCTGGCAATATCATTATCGTCAGCACATCCAGATCCGTTATCTTCCAGCCGCAATCGAACAGGGTTTTCACGGTTTCGTTGGCTATTGCAATTTCGATGGCTTTCTGCATGTCTGTTTCGTTCAACTCCTCCTTAATCGGGGAAATCATAGACAGGTCTGACACCCAGATGTCCTTTGTTGTTCCCTGCATCGTTGGTGCGGCAATTATCCCATAACCGATGCCTAACGACACCCCAAGTATTATCAGGAATGCCAGTGTCATCGTTTTTCTTTTCATGTCCTTCATTTTTACCTCCTTTATGGTTTTAGTCACGCGATTAGGCGTGCCGGTCATCTTATGGGTGGAACAGCCAAAGTATGTGACGTGGAACAGGCGTTCCAAAAATGGAACAACTCGAAAATGTTCATTCGATCCGAACCGATTCTTCAGATAATACCCTGAATACACAAGCACCCCAGCTATATTCGTGACTCATCCCTCGCCAGCGAATCATTGAGTTTGACCATCTTGCTCATGCCGTTGTAATACCGGATTATCAGTCCTCTCTGCTCCAGATCATGCAGCGTCCGTGAGAGCGTGGACGAGGGGATTTTGGTTCTTGATGATAGCTCGGACTGGTTGATCGCGCCTGTTTTGGCGAGTTCGTTTATGATCATCTGCTCTTTTCCTTTCAGGATTTTTAGAATATCTCCGACATTATTTTGACTTGCAGCCACAGGCATCTCCTGAGTGGTTGAATTGTCAACCGGTTCAGTGTCAAGAGATTGATCCGAATGTTTATTCCTCAAAATAGGCTCTAAAAATAGTAAATAGGTGGCGCTAATACCGAGGATACAGGAAAATGCCGATACAATAATCATATCTGTAACCGTATAAATATTTGGAATTTGTTTCAGGGTTATGAACTCTCCTTGAATAAATATCTGCATAGTGGCCGGTACAAGAAATTTGCTGGCAAGCACGAATGCAGACAGGGTAAACACTGCCATAGAAATCGCTCTACCGTCTACTTTCATACGATACTCCTTCTAAACGAATGTTTATGAAACATTCTTCACCATCTCTATTTTTGGGATTGAAACTACATTACCTTGCACTCTTTTCTTTACCATATCCACATTAACGAAATACAAGAGGTTGTCCACCTCGATCTCAACAACCACAATATCCTCTGATAGATACGTCCGGTCCACTGTTGTTATGGTTACTTTTTGCACTTTAGTTACATTGTATTTTTTACTATCCAATACTTTCTTTACTTCTGGATCGTTAAGGGCCATGTCTATTGCTTGCTGCTCTTTTTCTCTGGGCAGTTTCAGGTCTTCCTCTGAAACAGTCACACCAAACGTAACTGTGCCAGTGGATTCGTTGTCAAAAATAACTTCTGCTGTAGTTTCATTGACGTACCTGATCCCACCAGTTTTTTTTGATAATAATGATTCTGTTTCATTTTGGTGGTTTATCACCACATTCTTTATACTGCTGGTATCCAATATTCCCGAATTCGCTACAATCGCTATACTAATCCCAATTACTGCGAGTGTTACGAGCATAATTGACATTTTATGAAACTCGTTCATCTGTTTTTCACCTCATTCTCACATAGAATAATTCTTTCGCTTATTGCTGTATAGCACTTTTGTTTAAGTTTCAAAAAATAAAAGGAGAAGGTATTTATACCCTCTCTGACATCTTTACCAAGAGACGTATCCACTGTAGGTAACTGTTTCACCACTATGGTTCAGGATGACTACAGCGTAATTTCCTGTTTGCCATGCTGAAAACTGCCAAGTCCCTGACCCGCCAGTTATTCCAGGTCCCCAGGAAGTCACACCAGTGTCCAAGTTCTTAAGACCTACAAATATCTCAGAACTGCCTGGATACCAGCAAAGTGATACGGTCACCACTTCATACTGCGTCAGGTAGATTGTTCCCCATTGAACCGAGTGGTAAGGTCCAAGAGTACCGCTAATATTAGGGACTGCTCCACGATTGTCGGCTTCAGGCAGTTGTTCAGTGGTTATGTTTTTCATCAACAGCCCCAGTTCTACCGGGTCAGGAAGTTCTCCGATTTTGCCACCGTTGTTGAGGGCTGTAACGGTACCCAGCTCAGTATCGAAGGTCTTTATCTCTGGCTGTTGATGTACAACATCTCCAAGATCGAGATCTTCAACCATCGGACCTTCTTCTGCCACCAACAATAGGTTGGCAGATGCTATGGCAGATATCATCAGCAGGGACAATATTACTCCCACGACAAATCTTGATTTCATCTTCTTTTTCACCTCCTTTTTACATTGGGTACTTCTATCATCGAACCCCTCCTCGGCGCTCAATATACGCGTGGCTGGAACAACTCAAGTATGTAATGTGGAAGTTAATCCCAGAAAATGGAATAAACGATCCCATAAACTGAAATAAGTGGGATACTTACCAAAAATCCTTTGAAACTTACCTCTTATGGTTTTAGTCACGCGATCAGGCGTGTCAGTCATCTTATGGGTGGAACAGCCAAAGTATGTGACGTGGAGCAGGCGTTCCAAAAATGGAACAACTCGAAAATGTTCATTTGATCCAAACCGATTCTTCGGATAATACCCTGAATACACAAGCACCCCAGCTATATTTGTGACTCATCCATTGCCAGCGAATCATTGAGTTTGACCATCTTGCTCATCCCGTTGTAATACCGGACTATCAATCCTCTCTGCTCCAGCTCATAGAGCGTCCGTGAGAGCGTGGACGAGGGGATTTCGGTTCTCGATGATAGTTCGGACTGATTGATCGCGCCTGTGTTGATGAGTTCGTTTATGATGGTCTGTTCCTTTCCTTTCAGGGTTTTTAATATTGCATCGATACTCTCCTGTTTATTGTGAACATCAGCCAGGTCAGGTTTAGTTATTGCCTCTGTAGTTTTTTCAGATTTAGTAAAGAATAAATAAGATGCACTGGCGCCAATAAGCCCGGATGATACGGCGGTTATGATGAAATCTATAAATGTTGTTGTAGTTACAGGACTTACTAATTTAACACCAAGGGTAATTCCAAATGATAACACTGAAATGAGCAGTATCATCTTCGCCAGAATAATTTTACCTCCCATTTTCAATTCCCTCCATTGTATCTGATACACCCCTTATATCTCTTTGGATTGAAAATGGACTAATATAAGATGGACTCCCAATTCTTCTATACTTCACACCGCCACAACTTGAGCTTTTTCAAACCTCTGAAACCGTAATGTGAGCAAAGAGTCAAGTTCTTCTTTGTAGGTGGTGTCCGTCTGGTTCAGGCAGTTGGTGATGGCATTTTTGAA
>JAYEGI010000104.1:0-3922 GCA_034659035.1 Methanobacteriota archaeon | reverse complement strand
CGCCCTGGCCAAGGGTAAGAAATTGTATGACAAGCGGGAGACCATGAGGCGAAAGACCCTGGAGCGAGAATTCCAAAGGGATTATAAAATACGGTAATAATGCGTCTTTTATCGGTATTGATACCTCGCCCGCCGCCTCCACCATTGATTTTTCAACGAACCGGTCCAATGGCCAGCGATCCTGAAAAATTCCAGGAATTGGTTAAGGAAGTTCGCAAGCAACCGGGAATTAGCCAGGAAGAACTCGCCCATGAGTTGGGAGTGAGTTTTGCGACCGTTAACCGCTGGGAAAACGGCAAAACCACACCGTTTAAGCTGGCGCGGGCGCAATTTGATGCTTTTTGCAAAAAGATGATGAAACAGGGGAAGCTGAAACGGCTTGGGGGTAAACCATGAGTACCGAAGCCGATGCCAGAATACTGATAGATAAACTGCTTGAGGCAGCGGGCTGGACTATAACCAACAAAGCTCAGGTTTCCACCGAAGAGGCGTCATCGGATGGACGGGCAGATTATCTTCTCAAGGACTCCCGTACACGTCCGCTGGCAGTTATCGAGGCCAAGCGTTTTGCTGTTGACCCTTATACAGCTAAGGAACAGGCCCTAGATTACGCAAAATCGCTTGGCGCGCCTTTTATTATCCTGAGCAATGGGCAGGAACACTATTTTTGGGATTACGCAGACGGGGATGCTCGCCCTATCATGGGCATGCCCTCACAGGCCGACCTGGAGCGCCGGGCCAACATCAAGGTTCATCGCAAAGGCTCCTTGCAGGAGTCATTGAGTGTCATTCCTTATCCCGGTCGGTTAATCTTCAAAGGGGAAGAAATAGAAACACGGCCCTATCAATTAAAATGTCTGGAAAAGGCCGACGCCGCCCTTGTCAGCGGACGCCGCCGGATGCTCTTTGAGATGGCCACGGGCGCCGGCAAGACCCTCACCATCGCCATGTTGATGAAACGCTGGTTCCAGGCCGCTGTCGTTTCACGCGTGCTGTTTCTTGTGGATCGGATCGAGCTTGCAAAACAGGCCAAGGAAACCTTTGACGACTATCTCCGCGACTGGCCCGCCGTCATTCTATACGGGGGCAAGCGCAGCCTGGAAGGGCAGATCGTGGTCGGAACTCTCAACACCATTGCCAGCCAGCTTGGCCCGAACGGCTTCGGGCATGCTTATTATGACCTAGTCGTGACCGACGAATGCCACCGGTCCATCTACAACACACACCGAGCTACCCTCGGGCACTTTGACAGTATTCACATCGGCCTGACCGCAACGCCCAACCCTGGTGAGCTTTACTGGATCAGCGAACATGAGCGCCGCCTGGTACGCAACACATACATCTTCTTCGATTGCTGGGATGCAGCGAAAAAGGAAGGACGCCCCACCTTTGAATACGGCATTCAACGGGCGATCAATGATGGTTATTTGAGCAACTATCGTATCTACCACGCCGAGAGTGTCCTCACCTATGAGGGTGCCGAATGGGAAGGGGAGGAGATCAAGCCCGGCGCATGGGGGCGGGACGTTGAATCCGAAGACCGGCTGAAAACAATCATCCAGGAGTACTACGCGGCGGATACGGAGCGGGCGAAGGAGCGCCCCAGAAAAACAATCGTTTTTGCCGTTTCCGAAAAACAGGCTTCCATTCTTGTTCGGCTGTTCAACAGGCTTTTGACCGATGAAGACTGCCTGCGTATGGCCAGCCAGATAAACCGTTCACCCTCCCATATGCGGCAGGAATACGCGAAGAAGATCACCTGTTATACGAACAACGGCAACCCCAGGCCGGTCATTGACCAGTTTAAATATGACCCGCTTCCGCTTGTGGCTGTTTCAGTAGACATGCTGGATACGGGCTATGACCATAAAGAGGTGGAAAACCTGGTCATGCTGCGGCCGACCAAATCAGCCATCAAGTATGCCCAGATGCGTGGCCGCGGGAGTCGGCTGTGCTCCCGTATCGGCAAGACAGAATTCCTTATCTACGATTTTGTGGGAAACACGAGACGCTTCAATGATCCAGGAGAAGCGTACCACAAACCCAGGCTTGTCGGTTCAGCGCCGGATGCAAAGCCTGCTCAGACGGATGATGCCGGTGACGAAATCACGCCGGACGGCACACCAGGGCCCAAACCATATCCGGAACCGCAACCTGTTTTTCTGTTTATCAGAGAAGGCTCTCTTGATGACGAGATCCGTGCCCGTGAGATCATCCTGGTCGGCCCGGAAGGGCTGGCCATGGACCGCAAGGCATATCGTGAAAAGTGGGAAGAAAAGGTGATCGAGCTGCGGAAATTTGATCCAGCTGTTGAGAAAATCTTCCGCGGCGAGGAATTGACTGACAAGGAATGGGAAACGCTCGCCCGGCGTCTTAACTCGCCGGAATATTACTTCAACGAGGAATCATTGCGCCGCGCATTTGAGCAGCCCACCGGCTCCCTTTCGGATTTTATCCGCGTGGCTTTGGGGCTGGACCGCTTCTTGACTCGGGAAGAGCACATCGAAAAGGCATTCAACACCTGGGTGGCCGAACATTCCAGCAGCATCAATCCAGCCCAGGCCCAGATGCTGCGTCTGCTCAAGGCGCGCGTCATGACCGGAGAGGAAATAACCGTGCGCCTTTTCAGCCAGCCGCCGTTTTCGCTTTGGGGTGGCTTGACCCGCATGGAACAGCTTTTCGGCAAGGGAAAACTGCTGCAAATAGTGGATGAAATTAACGACCTTCTGGCGGCTTAAAGGTAAAGGACAGCGACATACATGGACAGCGCACAGATACAGAATACGCTTAAATCGCTCTGTAAGGTGATGTGGGACAGCAACGTCACCAACCCAATTACCTATGTCACCCAGATTTCCTATCTTCTTTTTCTCAAGATGCTGGAGGAGATGGACGTTGAGCAGAAGGCAGCCGGCAACGGCAACCACCGTTCCCTTTTCGGCAAGTTCAAGATTGATGGTGACAATATTGACTTCGATTCCCTGCGTTGGAGTCGGCTGACCTCCGATCCCGACAACGAACGTATGCTGCGAACTCTACGCGATACCCTGCCATTACTGGCTAAGCATCCGAAGCTGTCCCAGGGCGCGCGGGCCGTGTTCCGCAACGCCTCTGTGGTAATTCCATCCGGGGCGGCTCTGCGCCGGGCAGTGGACATCATCGCCCCTATCTCCTTTCTTGGCATGGACGCGGACGTGAAAGGCGACTTGTTCGAGTATCTCGCCAGTGAGCTTGGCGGGCAGAAAAAGGCGGCCCAGTTCCGCACGCCCCGCCACCTGATCCGCGTCATCGTCCAGATGGTCGATCCCCAAATCGGCGGTACAGTCTGTGACCCGGCCTGTGGCAGCGGCGGCTTTCTCATCGCCGCCTATGAGCATATCCTACTGGCCAACACCAGCCCGGAGTTCATCTTTGAAAAGGCCGGGCCGGACGGCCTGCCTCGCAAAATCGGTATCGGAGACAAACTCACCCGCGCCCAGTGGGATTTTCTGCAGAAGGGCACCTTTCACGGCTTCGACGGCGACCAGGACATCCTGCGCATGGCTGCCATGAACGCCGTGCTGCACGGCTTCGACCAATCGCCCATCATCCAGCGCGACTCCATATGCGGCAGCGAGGACAAATGGGACGAAATCCAGTTCGACTGCATCCTTGAGAATCCGCCGTTCTCTGGTTCGCGCGGCGATGCCAAGCGGTCCCTGCGGGTTGAAAAGGGCGACAAGTACGTGCTCTTTCTCGCTCACGTCCTGCGGAGCCTCCGTCCCGGCGGCACGGTCGGGATCATATTCCCTAACGGCATCCTCTTTGGCGATACCACGAGCCACATTACGGTAAAGGAGCGCCTTCTCAAGGAATTCGATCTCCAGGCAGTGGTCATTCTGCCCAAAGGGATGTTCGAGCCCTATACCCCGAACCCCACCTG
>JAYEGI010000103.1:0-3955 GCA_034659035.1 Methanobacteriota archaeon | reverse complement strand
GGATATACAGAGGGAAACGAACCACTGTGACCAAACTATTCCGAGTTGTTGCGGTTCTCAACAAGGAAACTGGTGATTATCATATCTATATGACCAATATTCCAGTTGAAAGACTGTCTGCTGAGGATATTGCCAGTTTGTATGGCGCAAGATGGGAAATTGAGATGGTATTCAAGGAACTGAAGAGTTACTACCGTATGGACCAGATAGACAGCGCAAATCCAGATATAATAAAGTCTTTGATCTGGGTTTCGATTTTAACGCTGATGTGCTCGCGCAAGAGTACTTCAATTGATCAGAAATGCCAATCCCGAAAAAGCGAACCGTTATACGCACTTACGATGGGCAAAGGTGTTTGGAGAGAACGCACACCAGCTACTGAAAGAGGTACTCGAATCGATGGGGATACATCTGAATATGTCACTATTGTATAATATATATTTAAATCATGGATGCGATCCGAATATAAAACGGGAACGGTTAATGGAGGGCTGGGTTGCTTAACCGAACACACATGCATCGCCATCATGTCAACTATTCATCACCAAAAAAACTCACGTAATCAACTCATCCAACCTGAACTGCTTGTGCTTCCTCAAACCAAAGAATCCCCTCGCAGCAGCCGCAACCACGTCGCGATATTCGGAAGGCGTGTACACCCCCATCCGCCAGTTGTCGCGCTGCGCATGTCCGAGCGCGGAAACGAGGTGCGAGACCTCGTGAAGCGGCTTTAACCGTTGATCGATCACGACGTTTGCCTTAGTCTCCACGATCTCCGGAGGCTTCGGGATGTCCACAAGCACGTACTCGGAATCGACCCCGGCAGCGGATGCGATCTCGTCTTCAACTCTTCTCACGTTTCTCCGGTGTGAAAGTACGCCCTCGCCCACCGCATCGAATCCTTCGTAGAGCGCACGCTTAAATAACCTCCTGTCACGCAAGGATGCTGCAATCTCTGTTGGGTACCCGGGATATGTCTCCAGTTGCGTAAAGAGCTCCCGATCATCCATCGTACAGAGCATTCTCGCATCGAAACCGTCCTCGATCATGCACTCGACAGCACGCACGCACATCGACTCGGCGATGCGGGTCACATGATGGTAATACACAGTCGGGTACATCAGGAACCGCGAGAGCAGTAGCGACTCGGCAGCCTTTATCCCGCCGCTTCCGATCACGAGTTTCCCGTCCGGAAACCTCATCTCGTGAATCAACCGAACGAGATCGACTGAAAGCGGAACACCTGTGTAATGTGCATCCCTGACAAGATAATCCATCCGATCAATGTCGATCTCGCTATTCAGGGCAGCACCGAATCCGGTTTCCCCTTTTATATGCTTGGCAACCCTTGAGATGCTGATCGAGTATCGATCAAATATCTCGCTGAGGTTGTTTTTAAGGATCTGGTAAACGTCCTCGTGCGATCTTCCGGTATATTTCCTGATAATATTCTCGGTCACATGCGACAGTGGACCATGCCCGATGTCGTGGAGCAGTGCAGCGACGCGCAGTTCGGTCTGTCCGGCTCCCGGGTCCGCGCCCCCTTCTGTCCATTTGTCAGACCCACTTTCTTTGTCAATGCAATCCGCAAGCAGGTTTGCAAGATGGTAGGTGCCAAGCGAATGCTCGAATCTGGTGTGGTTTGCCCCCGGGTACACAAAACTCGTCAGCCCAAGTTGTTTGATGCGGCGTAACCGCTGCATAACCGGAGTGTCAACAAGCGCGAGCGCTGCCTCATCCAGTTCGATATATCCGTGGATCGGGTCCCGAATTACCTTCATCGTGCTATGGTGGTTGTGCATGTTTATATACATATAGCGACAATGCGAATTCATGCACTGGAAATGGATATACCGAGGTGTCGTCTCTGGCTAAGAAGAAGGTAGAGGCACCGATAGTACGCGTGCGCATCCCCCGCAAACACGATCGCGAGGTTCTTGCGACTGTTGAGAAATTGCTTGGGGCAAACCACCTGCGTGTGAGATGCTTCGACGGAACCATAATAAATGCCAGAATACCCGGAAGGATGAAGAAGCGGATATGGATCCGGGAGAACGATGTTGTCATCATCATTCCGTGGTCGTTTCAGGAAGAGAAGGCAGATGTGGTCTGGAGATACACCGCGCCACAGGTTGACTGGCTCCGACGCCGTGGATACATCTCCTGAATCATGACAAAACTCGAAAAAAAATTAAGGGCAATTGATAAGGAAATCGACCGATTCCGTATCAGGATAAAGGATTCCGGAGACCTGAAAGCTGTTGAAGGTGTTTTTGATACGTTTACATTAAAGACCCTATACCATCTCGCAAACAAGGGGTACATCGATGCGCTCGGGGGTGTGGTCAGTACAGGCAAGGAGGCAAACATATACCATGCACGAGGATGTGGGCAAGGGGGGCAACAGGAGCGAGAGATTGCTATAAAGGTGTACCGCATCTCTACGAGCAATTTCCGTGCGATGCAGTCATACCTGATCGGGGATCCGAGATTCAAGAACGTAAGACACGAGAAACGGAGCATCGTGTTCGCATGGACGAAGAAAGAACTGAGAAATCTGAAGAAAGCTCAGTCAGCAGGGGTGCGTGTTCCGAAACCGTTTGTCGAGAGAAATAACGTTCTTTTAATGGAGTTTATCGGAGAGGATAATATCCCCGCGCCGCAACTCCGTGAGGTGTCATTGACTCCTGATCAGGCGCGGAAGGTGTTCGATACCACTGTGGAGTATGTCCGGAAGTTATACCACGCAAATCTCGTACATGGCGACCTGAGCGAGTTTAATATACTGATGCACGGAAGTGAGGTTGTTTTCATCGATATGGGGCAGTCTGTGACCCTTGATCATCCGAATGCTATGGAGTTTTTGATGCGGGACATCCACAATGTCACGCGATTCTTCAGGAAGAAGGGCGTGCGGATCGAAGAGGATGCTGTCGTGGATGTGGTACTGGGCGAATGAGTCGCGGATCGACTTTGAACCACCAGAGTATCGAAGCGGGACTGCTTGTTCCACAGTCATAGCTCGATGTTACCGACTGCCACCTGCATGATCATGAATGCGTCGAGTGCGTTCACGCAGCCGTTCTCGTCGATGTCGGCTTCTTCTATGAATTCGCAGCTTACTGCGATCCGGAGTGCAATCATAACGTCTGCAGAGGTGACATTCCCATCGTGGTTCAGATCACCGCGGAGGGTTGCGGGGGGCTGGTTTATCGTCTTTATTTGTATTGTGAAATTTGAGACTGGTTGTGGACCGGGAGGGCAGATATCCTTGCATACCGGGCAGGCAGAAGCTTCTCCTGAATAAAATGTGATATTGATGCGATATTCCATTCCTTTGTACGTGCAAGTCTGTCCCGGATACAATTAATGATCGTCCACTTCTGCCAGACCAGTCTCATTTATGATAGTTATATTGGTATAATTCGCTTCGCAGTTGCATACATCGCAATTTGGACAATTAGGTGTGTTGCTGTATTCTATTGTGAAATTGCCCAATAAGGTGGGATTCAGGGGTTCTGATTGCCAATAAGGCTCCAGAAAATTTGGATCGCCGTATATGTCGGTTATAAACATCTCTGCGCTTGAGTTTATCCTTCCTAAACCGATGACCCAGCCAGGAGATGCTGCGAAACCGAGTATCTCCACATAATCACCAACACATACCTCATTCACAGCATCTTCATTTGGAAATAGCCATTCCATGGCGGTGTCGTTAGGCTGCCATCCAATATGTAACCAGTTATACGACCAATTATATGTTGTCTGAACTTCAAACGTATTGTTGCCGGAGTCTTTTTCGATCACCGTTCCCATATACCTCTCCGGGTTATACTCGGCACCGCCATAAACTGCGATTTTTTATAGATAGAACCATAGCACATATTTAGTATACAGGAGACTACTTTTTAGTTTGAGATACAAATCTCAATAGGTGATCTACATGATTAAGATT